>JASFTI010000108.1:0-10170 GCA_050053635.1 Gemmatimonadales bacterium | reverse complement strand
CACTATCCGCGAGGAGCCGGGTCGGCAAGGATTGTGGCACTACGGGATGAACGGTAGCGATCGCGGCGGAATCCTCGACGCGGTCCAGCCGGTGGGCTATCACGCGTGGGCGGACCCTCATACCGTCGCCGTCTTCGTGCTGGGCGATTCGATCACTCCCGCTACGCTGCAACTCGTCGACCTGCGCTCGAGCGCGACGTCGACCCTCGCAGAGAATATCGGACGGTCGCTTCACCGGATCCCGGGACAACGGGCGATCAGCTTCGTCCACAAGCTGAGCGACGACGAGTGGCTCATCAAAGCCGTCGACGTCGACACGAGGTCCGTAACGACCCTCGCGCCGACGTTGCCGGGCAGCGAGGACTACACCTGGCCCTCCGCTAGCACCATCCTCATGGGCAGCGAATCCATCCTGTACCGCTGGGTCGAGGGCGGCGCGTGGGAGCTTGTCGCGGACCTGGCCGAGTTCGGGGTGCGCGGAATAAGCCGCGTCGCGGTCTCGGCCGGCGGCGGTAGTATCGCCGTGGTCGGCGAGCGCGACGAGTAGATGCTCACTGGTTGGCCGGCGAGCCCTGGGGGGTCATCTGGAAGTCGGCGGGATGGTACCCCTGGTCACGCAGCATAATGTAGATCCCCTCCAGCGCGTACCAGTCGAGCTCGGGCTCGCGGCTCAGAATCCAACCGTACTTGCGGTCCGGCGAACCGACCAGGGCAAAATCGTATTCGTCGCCCAAGCCGATGATCCAGTAGTCGCCCCAGATCGGCCGCCAGCCGAAGATGCTGAAGAAGCTCACCTTGAGCCGGGCGTTCGATTCGGCGTCTTCCACACGGGCGAGCCCTTTAGCTTCAACGACTCTGCCGCCGCTCGTGATGCAGCGATTGATGACGTCGATCCGGCCGTCATCGCGCAACTCGTACTCGGCCGTCACACCCCGTGCACAACTCTCCTGGAAACCGTTCGGTATCCGAGCGATCTCGTACCAGAGACCCACATAGCGCTCCAGGTCGACCCGCTCGACGGTGCGTGGCGGACCCGGCTCCTCATGGCTTTGGGCCATCAAATTGGCACAGCCGGCGGCGCTCAGCACGATCGAGCACATGGCGGTGAGCCTCATCGATTTCATTCGTCGACCCTTCCGTTGTAGCAGACTGAAACACCCGACAAAGCGCAGTCGTAGAGAAAGACACGGCGCGCGGCCTCCTGCATTTTTGACGATACCTCAGATGGAAACGCTACTTCAAGATCTAAAGTTCGGCGCCAAGCTGCTCTGGAAAGAAAAGGCGCTCAGCCTGACCGTCCTGCTCACTCTGGCCGTCTGCATCGGCGCCAACACGGCGATCTTTAGCGTGATCAACGCGGTGCTGCTCGAGCCGCTCCCCTTCCACGAGTCGGGTCGCCTGGCCCGGGTATTCAACAGCTATCCGAACGCGGGTGTGGAGCGTGCCTCGAACAGCGCACCCGACTTCTTCTACCGGCGCGAGCACGTCGAGTCGTTCGAGGAAGTCGCCGTGTTCCAGTACTGGGGCCATACGGTGGGCGACCCGGGAAGCACCGAGCGGGCGCGCACCACGCGGGTAACGCCTTCCTTCTTCCCGCTGCTGGGAGTTCGCCCATTGATCGGGCGCAGCTTCAACGAGGAGGAGATGGAGGTCGGTAACGAGCAGAAGGTGATCCTCGCCTACGGTTTCTGGCAGGAGCGCTACGGCGGCGATCGGGGCATCCTGGGTCAGGACCTGCGTATCGACGGGCGGCCCTACACAATCGTCGGCGTGCTGCCCGAGGGCTTCGATTTCCTCGGCGCGCGCGAGAGCCGCTTCTACGTGCCGATTCCTTTCACTCCGGAGCAGCGCAGTCTGGAACGACTGCATAGCAACAACTACGAGATGATCGCTCGGCTTCGACCGGGCGCGACCATCGAGCAGGCGACGCGGCAGATCGAGATCCTCGACGCCCGACTGATCGACGAGTTCCCGGTCCCCAACGCCCGACAACTCCTCGAGGACGCCGGCTACCACGCCCAGGTCCACAACCTGAAGGACGATCTGCTCCGCGACGTCAGCCCCACCTTCATCATGCTCTGGTTCGGGGTCGCCTTTGTCCTGCTCATCGGCTGCCTCAACATCGCGAACCTGATGCTGGCGCGCTCCAATGTCCGCATGGGCGAGCTGGCCACCCGCATCGCGTTGGGCGCCGACCGCGCACGGCTAGGCCGCCAGCTGCTCACCGAGGCGGTGCTGATCGCAGCGCTCGGCGGACTACTCGGCCTGGCGGCGGGGGCGGCCGGGCTCCGCTTGATCGAGACCATGGGCGTGCAGGATCTACCGCGCGGCACCCAGGTCGCCATCGACGGCACCGTCGTCCTCTTCACTTTCCTGCTGGCCGCCGCCGCCGGCATCTTCTTCGGCGCCATACCGCTGCTCCACATCTTCCGCACCGATCTCAACGCGGTGTTCCGGGCGGAGAGCCGCACCGGCACGGCCAGCCGGCGGGCCGTCTTGTTGCGCAGCGCCCTGGTGACCGGCCAGGTGGCCATCGCTTTCGTCCTGCTGATCGGCGCGAGCTTGATGTTCGCCAGCATGCGCGCCGCCCTCAACGTCGACCCCGGATTCGAACCGAATTCGGTTCTCACCGGCTACATCTCGCTGCCGGATTCCCGCTACCCGGACGACCCCGCCCAGTCGCAGTTCACCGATGACCTGCTGCGCGAAGTACGGGCACTGCCGGGGGTTACTGCGGCGTCTGTGACCAGCATGATCCCGTTCGGCGGCGGCGGCAGCTCGAGCGTAATCTTGCCCGAAGGCTACGTCCCGCGACCCGGCGAATCGTTGCTTTCTCCGTACAGTACGGTAGCGGGACCCGGCTACTTCGAAGCCATGCAGATCCCGCTGCTGGCCGGCCGTTACTTCGATGAGACCGACAGCCAGGACGGCACACAGGTCATCATCATCGACCGCTGGCTCGCCCACCGATATTTCCCGGACGAGAGTCCGCTCGGTAAGCGGATGCTCTGGGGCACTGTACCCGGTATGGAGGAGAACGAGGAAGATTACCTCTACACCATCATCGGAGTGGTCGGCGACGTTAAACAGAACGAGCTGACGGAGGGCCAGCACGTCGGAGCGTACTACTTCACCTACAAACAGAGGCCTATCGGATTCCTGACACTCGTCGCCCGCACCGCGATGGAACCGACGAGCCTGACGCCGTCGATCCGCCGGGTCGTGAACCGGATCGATCCCGACCTGCCGTTCTATTACCCCGAGACGATGGAGCAGCGGATCGCCGATTCACTGGTCAGGCGACGCACCCCGATGCTGTTGCTCGCCGGCTTCGCCGCCGTCGCCCTCTTCCTCGCCGCCGTCGGCATTTACGGCGTGCTGGCCTACTCGGTGACCCAGCGGACGCGCGAGATCAGCATACGAATGGCCATCGGCAGCAGTCCGCAGCAGGTCTTCGGCATGGTCGTCACCCAGGGCCTGCTCGTCGTCGGCCTCGGTCTCGTGATCGGACTCTCCGGCAGCCTGATCCTGGTCCGCCTGGTCCGAGCGCTGCTCTACGGCGTCCAGCCCACGGACCTACCGGTACTGACCACGGTCATCGTTACCCTGGCCGCCTGCGGCTTCCTCGCCTGCTGGCTGCCGGCGCGGCGCGCGACCCGTATCGACCCAGTCATAGCACTGAACGCCGAGTAGCGACCCGATTGACACGGGGCTTGTCGTCGGCGATCATGGCCCAAGTCCTCGTGCAGCCCACCGTCAAGCGCCCGTTCGTTTGAGCGGCCCCGTCGCGCAATCTCGTTCTCAATTCGAGGAGAGAAACCGATGGTCAAGGAGATCAAGATCGAGGATCTGCAGCCCGATGCGTTCATCCGTGAGAAGGTCGAGGAGATCTCCGCCGCCGTCGGCGACGGCAAAGCGATCAACGCCCTTTCCGGCGGCGTCGATTCGTCTGCAGTAACTCTACTTGGACACCGCGCGCTGGGCGATCGACTGACCACCTACTTCGTCCAGAACGGTCTCATGCGCCGCGGCGAGCCGGAACAGGTCGCGGCGATCTTCAAGGAGTTCGGTGTGCACGTGGAGATCATCGACGCGCAGGAGGAGTTCTTCGCCGCACTCAAAGGAATTACCGACCCCGAGGAGAAGCGCGAGGCGGTCACCCAGACCTTCTACCGCGACGTCTTTGGGCGCTTGGTGCGCGAGGGTGACGCGCGGTTCCTGCTCCAGGGCACGATCCTCACCGACGTGGACGAGACCGTCGCCGGCATCAAGCGCCAGCACAACGTCTTCGAGCAAATGGGTATCGACCCAGAGCAGGCCTTCGGCTACAAGATCATCGAGCCACTCGTCCAGATCCGTAAGGACGGTGTGCGCCGTGTCGCCGAGGCGTTGGGCCTGCCCGAGTCGGTCTGGAACCGCATGCCATTCCCCGGCCCCGCGCTCGCCGCGCGGGTGATCGGCGAGGTGACGCCGGAACGGATCGAGACGGTAAGGACCGCGACAGCGATCACCGAGGAGGAGCTGGCCGACGTGGACGCCTTCCTGAAGCTGGCGCTTCTACACGACGATCGAGTCACCGGAATGCGAGAGGGGGTACGCGACTTCGGCCTGCAGCTCGAGCTGCGCTGTTGGGACAGCGTCGACGCGCGTGAAGGGACACCTAGCGAAGTGCCGTGGCCGAAGCTGCGCCGGCTAGCCGACCGGCTGGTGGCCGAGGTGCCCGGTGTGGTGAGCGTCACCTACAACCTAGCAACGAAGCCGCCCTCGACCATGGAGGCCATCTAGCTAGCCGGCACCCACCTCCGACACGATGCGGCGGTCGGCGCGTAGCGACGACCTCAGATAGTCGCGGTTCAGCTGGGCGATGTGGTCCAGGCTGATGGCTTTCGGGCAGACCGCGCTGCACTCGCCGTGGTTCGTACAGTTGCCGAAGCCCTCGAAGTCCATCTGGCGGACCATCGCCTTCACGCGTCGGTAACGTTCTGGCTGCCCTTGAGGCAGCTGCGCGAACTGCGAGACCTTGGCCGCGGTGAACAACATGGCCGACGCGTTCGGGCAGGCGGCCACGCAGGCGCCGCAGCCGATACAGGCCGCCGCGTCCATCGACAGGTCGGCATCTTCCTTGGGGATCGGAATCGCGTTGGCGTCGGGCGCCGAGCCCGTGGGGGCGCTGATGAACCCGCCTGCCGCGATGATGCGGTCGAGTGCGCCGCGATCGACGATCAGGTCCCTGACGACCGGGAACGCTTTAGCGCGCCAGGGCTCGATCCACAGCGTATCGCCGTCCTTGAACTCGCGCATGTGGAGCTGGCACATAGTCGTGCGCTCGCGCGGCCCGTGCGCTCTGCCGTTGACCACGACGCCGCAGGTACCGCAGATGCCCTCGCGGCAATCGTGGTCGAAAGCGACGGGATCCTCGCCTTCCAGGATGAGCCGCTCGTTGAGCACGTCGAGCATCTCGAGGAAAGACATGTCGGGGCTCACGTCATCGAGGTCGTACTTGACGAAACGGCCCTTCGACTTCGCGTCCTCTTGCCGCCAGATATGAAGAGTGAGTTCCATCACTTGTAGCTCCGTGTCGCGAGTTCGACGTACTCGAATTCCAGCGGCTCCACGTTGCGGATCGGCTGCTTCCCTTCCCCGGCGTATTCCCACGCAGCGACGTGGGAGTAGTCTTTATCATTGCGCAGCGCTTCACCGTCCTCGGTCTGGTACTCCTCGCGGAAATGGGCGCCACACGATTCCTCGCGCTCCAGCGCGTCGAGGCACATCAGCTCGCCGATCTCGAGGAAATCGGCGACCCGGCCGGCATACTCCAGCGACTGATTCAGCTCCTCCGCCGTACCAGGCACAGTCACGTTCTCCCAGAACTCCTCACGCAGGGCGGGGATCGATTTCAGCGCCTTCTGCAGCCCATCGCGTGTCCGAGCCATGCCGCAATACTCCCACATGATCTGGCCCAGCTCGCGGTGGAAGGACGTGGGAGTGCGTTTGCCGTTAACCGAGAGCAGCCGCTTCACGCGCCCTTCGACTTCCATTACGGCGGCCACCGCCTCAGGGTGATCCGCGGCCGGCGGCTCGGACTTCGTCCGGGCCAGGTAATCGCCGATCGTGTAGGGGATGACGAAGTAGCCGTCGGCCAGACCCTGCATCAGCGCGCTGGCCCCCAGTCGGTTGGCGCCGTGATCGGAGAAGTTCGCCTCGCCGATGACGAACAGGCCGGGGATGGTGCTCTCGAGGTTGTAGTCGACCCAGAGGCCGCCCATCGTGTAGTGGGTGGCCGGGTAGATGCGCATCGGCACCCTGTAAGGGTCCTCGTCGGTGATCCGCTCGTACATCTCGAACAGGTTGCCGTAGCGCTCGGCGATCACGTCCTCACCTAGTCGCTCGATGGCGTCGGCGAAATCGAGATAGACGCCGACGCCGGTCGGCCCGACGCCGCGCCCGTCGTCCACCACACGCTTGGCGGCCCGCGAGGAGACGTCCCGGGGGGCCAGGTTGCCGAAGCTGGGGTAGATGCGCTCGAGGTAGTAATCACGGTCCTCTTCCGGGATCGCGCCCGGCGGTCGCTCGTCATCGGCCCGCTTCGGGACCCAGATACGCCCGTCGTTGCGCAGCGATTCGCTCATCAGCGTCAACTTCGACTGGTAGTCGCCGTGCACCGGTATGCAGGTCGGGTGGATCTGGGTGAAGCACGGGTTGGCGAAGCAGGCGCCCTTCTTGTAGGACCGCCAGATCGCCGTGCCGTTACAGCCCTTCGCGTAGGTCGCCAGGAAGAAGACGTTGCCGTAGCCGCCGGTGGCCAGGACCACCGCGTCGGCCAGGTGAACCTCGAGCTCGCCGGTCACCATGTCGCGGGCGATGATACCACGGGCATGACCGTCGATCAGGACGGGCTCGAGCATCTCATGACGCGTGTACATCTCCACCTTGCCCAGGCCGATCTGACGTTGCAGCGCCTGGTAAGCGCCCAGCAGCAGTTGCTGACCCGTTTGACCGCGCGCGTAGAAGGTGCGTGAGACCTGCGCGCCACCGAAGGAACGGTTGGCCAGTAGACCGCCGTACTCGCGCGCGAAGGGAACGCCTTGCGCGACGCACTGGTCGATGATGTTCACGCTCAGCTCGGCCAGCCGATGGACGTTGGCTTCCCGCGACCGGTAGTCGCCGCCCTTCACCGTGTCGTAGAACAGCCGGTACACACTGTCACCGTCGTTCTGGTAGTTCTTGGCTGCGTTGATCCCGCCCTGCGCCGCGATCGAGTGGGCGCGCCGCGGGCTGTCCTGATAGCAGAAGCACTTCACGTTGTAGCCCAGCTCGGCCATCGATGCCGCGCCCGACGCGCCCGCCAGCCCCGAGCCGACCATGATGATGCTGTACTTCCGCTTGTTCGCCGGGTTAATCAGCTTCATGTCGAAGCGGTGCTTCTCCCACTTCTCCTCGATCGGACCCGCCGGGATTTTCGCATTCAGTTCCATGTCTGTCTCCGTTCGCTCTCAGCTCACGACGCCGGCCAGTACGGCGACCGGGATCGAGATGTTGCCGATGACGACCACGAGAGCGATCAGCACCGAAATGACCAACCGCACACGATTGTAGCTCGCGTGGCTCAGCCCCAACGTCTGCAGCATGCTCCAAACCCCGTGGTAGAGGTGTAGGCCGAGGGCGAGTTGTGCGAAAATGTAGAAACCCGAAACCCACGGGACGCTGAACCCCGCAATCACGTTGTAGTAGACATCACCGACCACGAAATCCCCGTGCACCGTCCCGGTCGTGAAGTGCAGCAGATGGTATACGATGAAGATCAGCAGTATCGGACCCCCCCAGCGCATCGTCCGTGAGGCGTAGGTCGACTCGGTCCACTGCTGACGACGCCGATAGCCGATCGGGCGAGCCGCCCAGCTGCCCAACGTCAGTGCCGTTGCGCTCCAGATGTGAAGCAGCACCGCCGCGAGCAGGCCGCCACGCACCACCCAGATGAGCCCGCCGTGTCCCAGCTCGCGCAGCAACTCGGCGTAGTGGTTCAGCGCTTCTCGCCCCAAGTAGACCTGCAGGTTCCCGATCATGTGGCCGATGACGAACAGAACCAGAACGATCCCGGTCACCGCCATCACTATCTTCATCCCCACCGTAGAGGCGAAGAACGCGGCAACCCGGCTCCGTGGTGCGGCCACGGCTGCATCGATTGCAGTACCTGCCATTGGTCGACTCTCCCCTACCCTGAACTCGGGCTCATCTGGATGCCTCGGCAGCCCCACGCGGTGCAAACCCCGCGCCAGCCCACCTCGGCACCTAAGTCATTGCCACACAAAGCATTGAGATCGGCGGCCCCACGGCGGCGGCGCCCGCGGGTCACGTCGCGTCCCGAAACGACTTACGCTGGTACACCCACTAGCTACGACTGCAGAAGCCGGTGCACAAGTTCGGCGTGGCGCTCGGTCGCACCCTGGCGAGCACGAATCACCTCCCTGCCCCGTTCCGCCATCTGCCGAGCTCGCTCCGGAGCACTCAGCAGTTCCGCAGCCGCCGCCATGGGTGTGTCCGAGACGGCGATGCCTCCCGCCTCATGGAAAGCCGCGACGACGTCGGCGAAGTTCTTGTGATGACGGCCGATGATCGTGGGCTTGCCCAGCGCGATCGGCTGGATAGGATCCGAACCGCCGCGCGCCCGGAAACTGCGGCCGACCAGCGCGACGTCGGCCAGCGCATAGGCCTTCGACAGCTCACCCATGGTGTCCAGCAGAAAAAGCTCGGCACCGTTCACCGCTCGCCGGGCCCCGTCCGGGTACTCGGTCCGACGGACGAAACCGTCGACCAGGCGAGCGACCGACGCGAAGCGCTCGGGCTTTCGAGGAACCACCAACAATTGCACACCGGGAGGCCGAGTCTCGATCAACAGCTCCTCCTCTCCCGGACCGGTCGAGCCCGCTACGACCAGCGGCTTCGACCGGTCGATCCCCATGGCGGCCGCCAGCTCGTCGGCGCCGGGCACGTTCTCCGCGATTTGGACCGTGTCCCACTTCATGTTGTCGGTGACGGTCACCCGCTCGGCCGGAACCCCCAGGTCGGCGAATCGCTCGGCATACACCTCGGTCTGAACCGCGGCTGCCGCCAGGGTCCGGAAGATCGGGCGGACCAGGGGGGCCGCGAACCGGTAGTTCCTGTAGCTCGAATCACTCAAGCGGCCGTTGATGACGCAGAGCGGGATTCCCCGTCGCCGGCATTCCTGCGTGAGGTTCGGCCACACCTCGAGCTCCACGAGGACGATCAGGTCCGGGCCCACCGCGTCGAGAAAGCGACGGACCATCCATGAGAAGTCGAACGGGAAGCGGACTACCGTGTGGTCCGGCTCGTAGAGCCGGCAAGCCCGCGCGATCCCGGTGTTGGTGGTGGCGCTGATCACCACGCGCAGCGCAGGCTCGCCCCCACGGGTCAGTCGCCGCACCAGCTCACCGGTGGCATTGATTTCGCCTACGCTGACCCCGTGTATCAGCACGGTCGGACGCGGATCGCGAGGCAGGGCCGGACGCTTGCCGAAGCGCCCCCGCCAATCGGTGCGCCACTTCCCGGTTTTCAAAAGGTCGAACCCCCAGACCGGGCTGCCGAGCAGCGCAGCGCCGGCGTAGAGGAGATCGTAGCCGAGAGCCATAGTCCTGTGACCGGCTCCTTGTGGTTGCGTGTCTGATGCAGAACCCGTATTCCTAGTCGCCCAGTAGCGTGTACTATTTGACTCGGGTCGCAAGAAATCAACAGCTGGGCAACCGACACATCTCGGCTCAACGGATATGCCGCGGATCCCACTTCCCAGACCGCCGCGTTCGATCCTCATCGTGCGGCTTACGGCCCGCGGAGATGTCGTCTTCGCGACGCCGCTGATCCGGGCCTTTCGTCGCACGTACCCCGAAGCACGGATCGCCTGGCTGGCAGAATCGCACACGGCGGACCTCGTCCTTCATAACCCCCAACTCGACGAGGTCATCGTTTGGGACCGAAAGGAATGGAAGCGACTACTGCGCCGCGGGAAACTGTTGACCGTCGGGCGCCTGGCCGTCGACTTCGTCCGCCAACTGCGAAGTCGCGAGTTCGACCTCGCCGTCGACGTACACGGACTGCTACGCGCCGGCGCTATGGCCTATCTATCGGGCGCCTCGACCCGGATCGGATTGGGATCCA
>JASFTI010000107.1:0-10172 GCA_050053635.1 Gemmatimonadales bacterium | reverse complement strand
AGACGTGTCTTACGGAAGAACGTCCTTCGCGGTGAGAGAGAAAGGAAAGGAGTTCGTCGGCACTGCCGCCGCATTACACGGGATCACGGCGGGCGTCTATCTGTCGCTTCTCGGCCCTGAGGGCATGCGTGAGCTCAACCAGAACATCATTCAGAAATCGCAGTATGCGATGAAACGGCTCGCCGAGCTCGAGGGTGTCGCGATCAGGTTCAAGGCGTTCCACTTCAAAGAATTCGTGGTCGACTTATCGGCCACGGGCAGAAGCGTCGAGGAGATCAACCGCGCGCTCCTGGCAGATGGCATCTTCGGAGGCCACGACCTCAAGGCCGAGTTCGAGGAGCTGAGTGGCTGTGCGCTCTACGCGGTGACCGAGGTTAACACCCGTGAGGATATCGACCGTTTGGTGGATCGGTTAGGCGCGTACCTGAGTTAAGGGATTACGTTCATGGAGATTCAGAAGGGGAGCAGGCTTCGCAATTTCCATCAAGCGAAATGGGATGAGGAAGTAATCTTCGAGTTGAGCACGCCCGGCGAGCGGGGGATCCACGTCCCGGTGGCCGAGACGAAGATCTCCGACGAGGTCGGCGACGGTCTCTCGAAGATCCCGGCGGCCATGCGCAGAACGACGCCGCCTGCCCTACCCGAGGTGGGTCAGATGCGAGTGTTGAAGCATTTCCTGCGCCTCTCCCAGCAGACTCTGGGAGCCGACTTCAACGTGGACATCGGCCAGGGGACGTGCACCATCAAGTACAACCCCAAGATCAACGAGAGGATCGCGGCCGCGCCGCAGGCGCAGGATATCCATCCGCGCCAGGACGAAAGCACCGTGCAGGGCGCGCTGCGAGTGATGCACAAGCTGGATCTGTTCCTTCGCGAGATCTCGGGGATGGACCGGTTCTCGCTCCAGCCCAGCTCGGGCTCGCATGCGATCCTCACCATGGCCGCAATCATGCACAAGCATCACGAGGTGCGAGGAGAGGCAGGCACGAGGGACGAGCTGATCACTACGATCTTTTCCCACCCTTCAGACGCCGCCGCCGCCGCGGTGAAGGGATACAAGATCATCACGCTCTATCCCGATGAGCAGGGGATGCCCGACCTGGAGGCGCTGAAGGCTGCCGTCTCGGAGCGGACCGCAGGCCTGTTCATCACTAACCCCGAGGATATCGGCATCTTCAATCCGCGGATCGCCGAGTTCACACGCATGGTTCACGAAGCGGGTGGTATCTGCGGATATGACCAGGCCAACGTCAACGGCATCATGGGAATCACAAGGGCGCGTGAGGCGGACTTCGACCTCTGTTTCTTCAACCTGCACAAGAGCTTTGGCGCGCCGCACGGGTGCGGCGGCCCGGGTGCCGGAGCCCTCGGTGCAACCGCGGAGATGGCCGATTACCTTCCTGTCCCCCTGGTCGGCCTCGATGGCGATAGGTACTACTTCGACTACGACGTTCCCCACTCGATCGGCAAGGTGCGCAGCTTCTGGGGAGCTTTCTCGGTGATCCTGAAGGCCTACGCCTGGATCGTCAGTATGGGAGCGGAGGGCCTCAAGGAAGCCGCAAGGATCGCCGTCCTCAATAACAACTACCTGCTCGAGAAGATCACGGAGATAGATGGCGCCAGCTCCCCTTATACGGGCGGCAAGAGAAGGATCGAGCAGGTGCGCTACTCCTGGGAGAAGCTCTACGAGGAGACCGGCGTGGACACCCACGACGTGACGCTGCGCCTGGCCGACTTCGGCTTCCATCTGTGGCAGAGCCACCATCCGTTCGTCGTGCCACAGCCGTTCACCATCGAGCCCACCGAGTCCTACTCCAAAGACGAGTTGGACGAGTACCTGGACGGGCTGCGGCACGTGGTACAGGAGGCGAGGACCGAGCCGGAAACCGTCAAGCGCGCGCCGCACAACAGCGTCGTGCACAAGATCGACGAGAGCAGCTTCGATGATCCGGAAAAGTGGGCCGTGACCTGGCGGGCCTTTCTCAAGAAGCACGGCAAAGCCGCGGCGAAGATCCGGGGATAGTTGGCAGGCCGCCCAATGAAGACACTTGGCCTCATCGTCAATCCCGTGGCCGGCATGGGTGGCACCGTCGGCCTCAAGGGCACAGACGGTCCCGAGATACTCGAGCGGGCCGAACGACTCGGTGCCCTTCCACAGGCTCACAAGCGAGCCGCACGGGCATTGGCGGCACTCCTCCCACATAGCGACAACTTCGTGCTCCTCACCTTCAGCGGCGTCATGGGCGAAGCGCCCGCAGCTGAATGCGGGCTAAAGCCTCAGGTGATTGGGTCCGGCTCGTCTCCCCGCACGACTCCGGAGGACACCGCGAGAGCCGCTCGCCAGATGGCGGACCGCGGCGTCGATCTACTGCTGTTCGCAGGTGGTGACGGAACCGCCAGGGATGTGTGTGGTGTCATCGGCACCTCTGTTGCCGTCCTGGGGATACCCGCGGGGGTGAAGATCCATTCCGCGGTCTTTGCCTCCAGCCCGGCTGCGGCCGGTCAGGTCGCGGCATCATTTCTCGCGGGAGAGATCGCTCGCGTGAAGGAAGCGGAGGTGATGGACATCAACGAAGAGGACTATCGGCGGGAAGTCCTTTCTGCGCGCCTGTACGGGTACATGACGATCCCCGATGGCAGGCGCCTCCTGCAGGGCCTCAAGGCGGCAAGCGCTCCCGATGAACGGGCCGTGCAGATGGCTATCGCCACGGAGCTCATCGAATCGACGACCGATGATCGCTGCTACATAGTCGGTCCGGGAAGCACATGCAGGGCGTTTATGGAGATGCTGGGCGCCGACAACAGCCTGCTCGGCGTCGACATGGTGTGCGGGGGGAGACAGATCGGTAAGGACCTGAGCGAACGCGAGATCCTCGAGCGGACGGCGAACGTCGAGTGCGGCTTGATTCTCACGCCGGTGGGCGGCCAGGGATTCCTCCTCGGCAGGGGCAACCAGCAGATCTCACCCGATGTCATCGGGCGAGTGGGCAAGGAGAACATCATCGTGGTCGCGACACCGGAGAAGCTGACTTCCCTGAGAGGAAGGCCCCTTCTCGTCGATACCGGAGACGCGGAAACAGATACCTACCTGTGCGGCTACTACAGGGTTGTCACTGGCTACCGTGAGGCCGCAGTCTACAGGGTGTCCTGCTGCGCCTAGCTGCCGGCGCCGGTCCGGTCGGGCTCGTCCGGCGCGGCACTGGAGTCAATCTCAGGCTCAGGTGAGGCGAGGTCGATGGAACAGGTCCTGAAAGAGAAGGTAGCGCTGATCACCGGCGGCGCGTCCGGGATCGGGCGCGCGACGGCGACGACCTTCGCGAGCGCGGGCGCCGCGGTCGCGATCGTGGATCTGGACGAGGAGGGCGGCGAATCGGTCGCCCGCGAGATCGTCGGTGAGGGCGGCCGCGCCCTGTTCATCGCCGGCGATGTGAGCGCGGCGGAGGACTGCCGACGCGCGGTGCAGCGTACGGTCGACGCGCTGGGCGGTCTCGATATCCTGTTCAACAACGCCGGGGTAATTCGCCGGGCCAGCGTGCTGGAGCTGAGCGAGCGCGATTGGGACCAGGTGATGGCGGTGAACGTGAAGTCGATTTACCTCATGTCAAAATACACCATCCCGGTCATGGAAGAGGCCGGCGGCGGAGTGATCATCAATACGAGTTCCGGCTGGGGGCTGGCGGGCGGCCGGCGCGCGGCATCTTACTGCGCCTCGAAGGGCGCGGTGGTCCTGCTGACCAAGGCGATGGCGCTCGACCACGGGCCGCAGAACATCCGGGTCAACTGTATCTGTCCCGGTGACACCGACACGCCGATGCTGCGCCAGGAGGCGGAACAGCTAGGCGAACCGATCGAGGCATTCCTGGCGGAGGGAGCGCAGCGGCCGCTGGGCCGGTTGGCGCAGCCCGAGGACATCGCCCAAGCGGCACTCTACCTTGCCGGCGACAGCGCGGCGGCCGTAACCGGCATATCGTTGGTCGTCGACGGTGGTGGCCTGGCGGGCTCTGGATAAGGAGCGAACGTGAACGGCTTGAATGGCAAGCGCGTCCTGGTAACCGGCGGCGCCAGCGGCATCGGTGCGGCGACGGCGGAGCGTTTCCTCGATGAGGGCTCGAAGGTAGTCGTGCTCGACCGCGATCAGCTCGGCTGCGAGCGCATCAAGAAGACGCTGCCGCAGCTGGCCGGCGTCATTCGCGCCGATGTCTCGGACCCCGAAGCGGTCGCGCGGGCGTTCGACGAGCTGGACGAGACGCTCGGCGGCCTCGACGTGCTGATCAACAACGCCGGCATCAGCATCCGGCACAACTTCCTCGAGATCACACCGGAGGAGTGGCGTCAGGTGACGGACGTCAACTTGAACGGCGTCTTCTACGTGGCGCAGCAGGCGGCGCGGCGGATGAAGGCGGCCGGCGCCGGCGTGATCATCAACATGGGCTCCACCAACGCGATAATGGGCTACCCGTTATACGCCGACTACAACGCCTCGAAGGCGGGTGTGTTGGAACTGACCCGCTCGATGGCCCTCGAGCTGGCGCCCGATGTACGGGTCGTCGCCGTCTGCCCCGGCTACATCATGACGCCGATGCAGGAGGCGGAGTATACACCGCAGATGATCGAAGAGGTGAACAGCAAGATCCCGCTCCGTCGGCACGGGCGGCCCGAGGAAGTCGCCGCGCTCTTCGCCTTCCTCGCCTCCGATGACGCCGCTTACATCACCGGGCAGACCTACGTCATCGATGGCGGTGAGATCGCCGGCGGCCTCGCCAGCCGCTAGCTGTCACTGCCCCGACCCCGACTCGGATGCAGCGTTGACCTCGTAGCTCACCTCGTCCCCCTGCCCGAGTCGCAGACCGTGAAACTCGCCGGCGAGTCCCGCCATGGCACCGGGAGGAGCCGTGCCCAGAAATAGCGAGCGCTCTCCATACACCGACAGCCCGACCTTGCCCCCGTCGAACAGCGAGAGCGTCAATCCCTCGGTTCCCCTGTCAGAATCCAGGCCGAGCACGACCCGATACCGGCCGTCGACCTTCAACAGTCCGTAGCCGGTCCGTTCGAAGCCCTGCTCGTCGTTGATCTCGATCCCCGTGGCGGGCGCGATCCTTCTGCCGATGTTCGGATCGGGGGTCGGATCGCCGACGGCGACCCGGTCGAAGCCGTTGGCGTCGAGGATCAGGAGCCGGTTCATGTCGTTCCGGTAACTCACGTAGTACTCCATGTATCGTTCACCGAACCGGCTCCCCCAAATCTCCCTGACTCGTTCCAGATCGGTGCGCACGCGGTTGCCCGCTTCGGGAATCGGAGCCCCCAGCAGGATCCTCTCCCTACCCTCCGCATCTTCGATGATCAGGCCCCGCGCGCGAATGACCCCATCTTCGCTCGTCGCTTGGCCGAGCGGCGCCAGCGCGGCGGCGACGACCAGCACCAGTTGATGCCCCGTTGACGGCCCGGGCGCAGTGTAGCAGGGGGCGGCGGCTGCCGCTTGCCCGCGTCCCGGGTGGTTTGCCAATGTAGCTGCATGTAGCTACATTCCCGGGCATGAAGGCCGTGGGGATCAGAGAATTGAAGAACCGGCTCAGCGAGTACATCCGCCAGGTCCGTGCCGGCGAGGAGATCCTCGTCACCGACCGCGGCGTGGTCGTGGCGGAGCTCCGCAAGCCAGGCCCGCGCGCATCCGACACGCGCTACCCCGCTCTAGTCGAGTTGGCCCGGCAGGGAGGTGTCCGGCTGGGGTCGGCGAACCGGCCGGATCTCTATGCTGCGCTGGAGCCGGGCCTCGCCGAAGGCTCGGCCGTGGACCTGCTGGATCAGGAGCGTGGGGAGCGTTGAGCCTGTACGCGGAATCGAGCGCGGTGCTCGCCTGGCTGCTGGGCGAGGCGCAATCGGAGGTCGTACGTGCGGCGCTGGGCGGTGCGGAGCTGGTGCTCGCTTCCGAGCTGACGCTGATCGAGTGCGAGCGGGTTTTGATTCGTGCCAAGGCCGCCGGCTCGCTCGTTGAAGCGGTAGCCAGTGACCGGCGGGCGCGGCTAAGCCAGGCGGCGGAGCATTGGGCGGTTCTCGGCCTGACGGCCGAGGTCAGCGATCGGGCCCGCCGGCCGTTCCCGGGGGAACCGATCCGCACGCTCGATGCGATCCACCTGGCCTCGGCCCTCCTGGCCCGCTCGCTGGTCGCGGAGACCCGGCTGCTGTCTCTGGACGAGCAGATTCGCTCGAGTGGGAGAGAGCTGGGTTTCGAGGTTGTCCCGGCTGACGGCGAGCTCGCCGCCTATTCGTAGCGCAGCGCCTCGACCGGATCGACCCTCATCGCGCGCCGGGCCGGCATATAGCAGGCGAGGGCCGCGACGACGACCAGCAGCAGTGCGACCCCCAAGAGAGTGACTACGTCGGTGGTCGCGATACCGAACACCAGGCTTCCCAGGAAGCGCGACAGACCCAGCGCGGCCGCGATGCCCACCAGGATGCCGACGCCGGCCAGCCTCATGCCCTGCCCCAGGACGAGCTGCAGCACGTCGCCCATTTCGGCGCCGATCGCCAGCCGCACACCGATCTCCTGTGTGCGGCGGCTGACCGAGTAGGCGATGACCCCGTAGATGCCCACGGCGGCGAGCAGCAGGGCGACGATCGCGAAGGCGAGCATCAGGGTGGTGGAGAAGCGCATGCGGGCCAGCGACTCGCCGAGGATCTGCTCCATCGGCTTCACGTCGTAAATCGGCAGCGTCGGGTCGAACTGCCGAACGACGGCCCGCGCAGCGCCGAGTGCGGAACCCGGGTCGCCGCGCACGACCAGCGACATACTTCTCGACCAGGGGATCTGCGCGTAGGGCACGTAGATGCTGGGGTTGGGGTCGACTCGCAGGCTGGCGTGGCGCACGCCGGCGACCACACCGACGATCCGGAACGCCTGCCCGTGAACTCCCAGCCGGATCCCCAACGGGTTCCGGTCGGGGAAATGGCGCCGGACGAAAGCGTCGTTGACGATGACGGCCGGCTCTGCCTGCGCGTCGTCGGCCACGCTGAACTGGCGGCCCCCTACCAGGCGGATCCCCATCGCCCGGAAGTAAGTCGGCGTGACGACGGCGAAATTGACCGAGCGGTTCTCGTTACGCGGCACCTCGACCTCACCCTCCTTGAGGAACGAGGTGCCACCGCGGTCCACGGCCAGCGGTATGCTGTTGATGAATCCGGCCGCGCGGATGCCGGGGGTCGAGTTCAACCGCCGCTCGAGTTCGGCGTAAGCCGCGACGCGGTGGGCGTCCTCCGGATAGCGCGACTCCAGCAGGGATATCCTCAACGTCATCCTGTCTTCGGCATCAAACCCTGTCTCCACGCCGCTCAGGCGAACGAAACTCTGGATCAAGAGACCCGCTCCGACGAGCAGGACCAGTGACAGCCCGACCTCGGCCACCACGAGGGCCGACCGCAGGCGCGAGCTTCCCCGGCTCTCGGCCTGGCCGCGCCCCGCCTCACGCAACCGCTGGCTCAGATTCTCCGAACTTCCTTGAAAGGCGGGCGCCAGGCCGAACAACACGCCGGTGAGCAGCGAGACGAGCAGCGTGAAGCCCAGCACGCTGGCGTCGAGGCCCACACCTTCCAGGCGCGGGATGTCCTGCGGGCCCAACCGCGCCAGCGCCTTGGCGCCCCAAAGCGCCACGCCCAGCCCCGCCAGGCCGCCCAGCAGCGAGAGGCCCAGGCTCTCGGTAATCAGCTGCCGCAGCATCCGGCCGCGCCCCGCACCCAGCGAAGCGCGCAGCGCGAACTCCTTGAGCCGCGTCGTCCCCCGGGCCAGCAGCAGGTTGGCGACGTTGACGCAGGCGATGAGCAACACCAGACCGACGGCGCCCAGCAGGACCAGCAGCTGAACGCTGACCTCTCCCAGCACCTGCCGGTCCAGCGGAGTGAGGGAGATATCCCAGCCGGCGTTGAATGACGGGTATTCCTGCTGCAAGCGACGGGCGATGGCCTTCATCTCCGCGTCGGCGGTTCGCAGGTCGACGCCATCTCTGAGCCGGGCGATGACGGTCATGAAGTGGGCCGCCCGGTTGCCGCCTTCCATGTCCATGGCGAACGGCACCCAGAGCTCCGTCTCTTCGGTGGGGATCGCGCCTTCCAGCACGATAGGCGGTGGGAATTCGAAGCCCGGCGGCATCACGCCCACCACGGTGTGTGGTATCCCGTCCAGCCGGATCGAGCTGCCTACCACATCCGGATCGGCCCCGAAGCGAGTCCGCCAGCTCCCGTAGCTCAGCAGTACGACCCGCCCGCTTCCTTCACTATCGTCCGCTTCGTTGAAGGGCCGCCCGCGTAACGGCGAGGCACCGACCACCGAGAACATCCCGGCCGTCACGGTCGCGCCGCGCACGACGCTCGACTCCGCCTCGCCCTCGAGGATGTAGCGCCGGCGGCTGAACGCTCCCATCTCCTCGAACACGTTGTTCTGGGCACGCCAGTCGGCGTAGTTGGGCGGCGAAGCGAACATGTAGGGCAGACCGCGCTCCATGTTACGCTCCCAGACGACGACCAGCCGATCCGGATCGCGGTACGGGAAGGGTCGTAGCAGCACGCCGTTGACGACGGAGAAGATCGCGCTGGTCCCTCCGATGCCCAGCGCCAGCGTCAGCACGGCGACGAACGCGAACCCCGGGTTCCTGCGCAACATCCGCAGGCTCAACTTCATGTCTTGCCATAGACTGGCCATCTCGAATCACCTATCTCAGGGTCCGGTCAACTCAACGTTCGCCGGCGGCGATGCCGATACCGTACTCGGCGACGCGTCGTACTTGATCATAGTGCCTGGCGGGCATCGGCCTGTACGTTCCCCACAGCGACACGAAGCCCGATCCGGGCGCTCCACCATAGTCCTTCACCCAAGCGGGCGCGCCGCCCTTCTCGTCCAGGGCGAGCGCGGTCGTGACCTCGGCGACGTCAACCCCGGAGACGCTCACCCACCAATCGGTGAACCCCCATTGCTTGCCCTCAGCCGTGGGATAGGCCGCGTACTGGTCCACGTCGTACCGATCGTGGTCCACTCCCAGCAGCGCACGCGGGCCGTCGCGGCTGAACGCAGTAGTGTTTCCATCGGCGTCCCGTTCGAGGCTGAGCGGCGGCAGCCCCAGCCAGACAATTTTGCCTCCCGAATCGAGGTAGCGTCGGGCCAAGACCGTATCCGACGCGACTGGCGCTACAGTGGCCGGAAGATCATCCATCGCGAAGACGACTACACTGCGGCCGCTTTCTCCGTTAGATGCCTCCATGAACCGCGCGAGTTGGAATCGGTCCAGCACGTCGTAGCTCCAGGACTCGAAGTAGTCGCGCACACCCTCGTGACCGGCAAACGTGTTCCAGGCCGTACGATCGGCGTCCCAGTACACGGCGCGGCGCGGCGCCGGCCCGCCCTCCAGTCGGACCGCGTAGACCGACCCGTCATCACAGCCGAAATAAGCGCGACCCTCATGGACGACCGGCGACGACATCACGGCACCGCCGAACCCCAACTCCCAGCTCAGGACTCCGGTCGTCGCGTCAAGGGCGAGTAATCGCTCCGAATGGACCCCGACGTAGACGACGCCTGCCGACACGGCGGGCGAGCTGAAGACGCGGTCTCCGGTCTCGAATCTCCAGACCTCCTCACCCGCCGCCAGGCTCATCGCATGCACGTACAGCCCGTCGGATGTCCCGACGATCGCCAAGCCTTCATAGATCGCGGGCGATGAGATCACCCATGGAGTCGAGTGGTCGAAGCGCCAGGCGAGCTCTCCGGTCGAAGCCTCCACGGCGTAGAACTTCCCGTCGCGCGAGCCGAAGAAGACTCTTCCGCCGGCCACGGCGGGCGACGACTGTATCGTTTTGCGGTCGAAGCCGAACTCCGCCGAATTGAACGAAGCGCCTTCGGTTTCGAAGCTCCACCGAAGTTCCCCAGTCTCCAGATCGATAGCGTAGAGAAAACCGTCCGCACTTCCCACATAGGCAACGCCGTTCGCGATCGCGGGCGACGAGCGGACCCGACCACCCGTAGCGACACGCCAACGTTCGGTTCCAGTCGCCGCGTCGAACCCGTAGACGTTGCCGTCTCCCGAGCCGACGATCACCAGCTCACCGGCGATCACCGGCGACGAGGTGAAGTAGTCCCAACCCTCGTGACCCCAGCCCCAGGGATGGTCGGCACCCGTCTCCACGCGCCA
>JASFTI010000106.1:0-10318 GCA_050053635.1 Gemmatimonadales bacterium | reverse complement strand
TGAGAAGCTGGATCTGGGCAAGGACGTGGTGGCAATCGTCGTGGGCGGCGGCGACACGGCTATCGACGCGGCGCGGATCTGCAAGCGCCTCGGCGCCAACGTCACGGTTCTCTATCGCCGCACGCTGAAAGAGATGCCGGCGATCAAGGAAGAAGTGGAAGAGGCGATCAAGGAGGGGATCAATATCGAGTTCCTTGCCGCGCCGGTCGGCTTCAGGAAGGAGAACGGCCGCGTGGTCGCCATGACCGCCATCCGCATGGAGCTGGGCGAGCCCGACTCGTCCGGCCGCCGCCGACCCGTCCCCATCGAGGGATCGGAATTCGAGATTCCCGCCAGCGCGATCATCTCAGCCGTCAGCCAAGCGCCCGACTTCAGCGGCTTCGAGTCGCTCATCGACGGCAAGGACTGGATCCGCGTCGACGACGAGGGTGCAACCAAAGTGGACGGCGTCTATGCCGGCGGTGACGTGACCGAGCTCGGACTCGTCACCACCGCGGTCGGTCACGGCCGCCGGGCCGCCGAAGCGATCGACCGCACGTTCAGCGGGATCCCGGCAGAGCCTGATAAGAGGGAGCTCATCCGCACCGACAAGATGCTCCTGGATCACTACGAGAAACAGGAGCGCGGCGAGCCCACAGCCATCGACGTCGAGAAGCGCATGGACGCCATCGACCTCGAGGTCAATTTGGGGTTCACCCAGGAGCAGGCGGTATTGGAAGCGCAGCGCTGCATGAGCTGCGGCTACTGTTTCGACTGCGAGAAGTGCTGGATGTACTGCCAGGACCAGGCCATCGACAAGCCGATGGAGAAGGGCAAACTATACTCGTTCAAGCTGTCGAACTGCACCGGCTGCGAGAAGTGCGCAGAGGTCTGCCCCTGCGGCTTCATCGAGATGGTGTGACCCTTGGATACCCCCCGGGTTCTGGTCGCCGGGGTGCGAGGCGGTAGCGGAAAGACACTCATTTCCCTGGGGCTCCTGGCGGCCTGGCGCCGCCAGGGCCATCGCGTAGCTCCCTTCAAGAAGGGGCCCGACTACATCGACGCCGCCTGGCTCGCGCTGGCCGCCGGTCGGCCCTGCCGCAATCTCGACCTCTTCCTCATGTCTCCCCACGCCGTACTCGGTTCCATCGCCGCCTCCACCGCCGAGTCCGACGTGGCCGTCATCGAGGGTAACCGCGGGCTGTACGACGGCATGGACGCCGAAGGCAGCACCAGCACGGCCGAGCTAGCCAAGCTACTGCAGGCTCCCGTCGTGCTCTCCGTCGATTGCACCAAGGCGACGCGCACGGTGGCTGCCGTGGTCCTGGGTTGCCAGCGACTCGACCCGCAGGTCCCGCTGGCGGGCGTGATTCTCAACCGAGCGGCTGGCCCTCGCCACGAATCGGTGCTGCGTGAGGCCGTCGAGGGGACATGCGGGCTGCCGGTAGTCGGGGTCATCCCCAAGATCGCCGAGCCGCTCTTTCCCGAGCGGCACCTCGGCCTCGTGCCGCCCCAGGAACACGGCGGACTCGAGACGGCGATAGAGCGTGCCGCCGAGCTGGCCGAGGAACACCTCGACCTGCAGGCGATCCGGGACCTGGCCGCGGCGGCCCCGGCCCTCGAACCGCGAGCCCCAAGCCCGGAGGTCAGCACCGCCCCGGTGACCGAGCGGGCACGGATCGGCGTGTTCCGCGACGCGGCGTTCCAGTTCTACTACCCCGAGAACCTCGAAGCCTTGGAACGACAAGGAGCGCGCCTCATCGAAGTCTCACCGATACGCGACGCGGCACTGCCCCACGTCGACGCACTCTATATAGGAGGTGGCTTCCCCGAGACGCTGGCCCCCGCCCTGGCGGAGAACAAACCGTTCCTCGAATCCTTGCGCCAGGCGATCGAAGTGGGCTTGCCGGTGTACGCCGAGTGCGGCGGAACCGTCTATCTGGGCGAGAAGCTCCTCTACCAAGGGAAGGAGTATGCCATGGTGGGTGCGCTACCCGTCGCCTTCGCCTTCCGCGCCAAGCCCCAGGGTCACGGCTACACCGTTCTCGAGACCGTCGGGGACAATCCCTTCTACGCGGTCGGCGAAACCCTACGAGGGCATGAGTTCCACTACACGTACATGCAGTCGTCGGCCGAGGCTCTCAGCTTCGCCTTCCGTGTGACTCGGGGGTTCGGCTTCGACGGCGAACGCGACGGCCTCCGCCACCGCAACGTCCTGGCCTGCTATACCCACATCCACGCCCTGGGGACCGAGAGCTGGGCGCCGGCTCTCGTCCGGACGGCGGCCCGCTTCGGCGGCGCCGCAGGCTCGTCTTAGAGGGCGGCCCAGCGCCCGCCGGAAGGACGAGGGGCGGAGGCCTTCGGCCACCGCCCCTCCCTCGTGCGAGTACGGTCTCCTTACTTCCGGCACTCCCGCTACACGTACTCCTGGCGTTCCGCCGCCTTCCCGTTCACGAGAATCGCGCGGGAGAGCATGTCGTGAACGCCCCCGACCTCGATCTGCTCGCCGTGATGCTCCAGCAACTGCGTGAGCTGACGCTTGCAGTTGGAGCAGGCGGTGGACACATAGGCGGCCCCGGTCTCACGGATTTGCTCGAGCTTCTTCACCCCCGAGATGTTCATGCGGAATTCGAGGATGTCGTCCATCGCCGACAGCCCGCCGCCGCCACCGCAGCACCAGTTCTCACTACGGTTGGGGTGCATCTCTCGGAAGTCGGAGCAAGAGGCCTCGAGGATGACCCGCGGTTCCTCGGTGATCCCGCAGGAACGTCCGAAGTTACACGGGTCGTGGTAGGTGACGGGCTGCGGGTTCCTCGACTTGTCGAAACCGAGCCGGCCGTCCCTTATCTGATCGGCGGTCCACTCCATGCAGTTGATGATCTCGAAGGGCAGCTCACCCCACCAGCCGGTCTTCTCCATCATCATCTTCATGATGCGATATGCGTGGCCGCACTCACCCATCAACATGACTTTGGAGTCCAGCCGCCTGGCTTCCTCGACATACAGCTTGTTGTCGGTCTTCATGTCAGCGTCGTTGCCGGTGAACAGACCATAGTTGGCGCCGTCGAAGCATTTCGAGCTCATCGTCCAATTGTCAGTCATTCCCAGGACGTGGAACACCTTAGCGACGCCCATCGTCGCCTCCGGGTTGACCAGCACGTCCCCGGAAGGTGGGACGTAGAAGTACTCGGCGCCTTTCGCGTCGATCGGGATCTTGATGTCGACGCCGTGCTCGTCCCTCATCTCTTCTTCGAGGAAGTCTATCGCGGCCCGGAACGCGGCCTCGCCGGCGCCGTCCGTGTTCCCGGTCTCCAGCGAGATCCGGACCACCCGCGCCATTGTCTCCGGCGTCCTGCCAAGCTTGTCGAGGATCGCGCGCCCCTTCCGCGTGATCACCGAGTGATCGATCCCGAAGGGGCAAAACACCGCGCAGCGGCGACAACCGGTGCACTCGTAGAAGATCGCCTGCCAGTCCTCCAGATCCGCGGGGTCGAAATCCTCGGCCCCGGCGAACCTCCCAAACAGTCTCCCGCTCAGCGTATTGTACTTGCGGTAGATTCTGCGAATCAGATCCGTCCGCTCGGCGGGGTTGTACCGCTTCTCGCTCTTGCCGTAGTAGACCGGACAGACCGATGCGCACGTCCCGCACTTGACGCACATCTCCATGTACATCCGCATCGGCCGCGGACCGTCCTTCATCGCCCTGATGGATTCGACGACCTGCGCCTTCGTATTGTTCTCGGACATACCGTCCTCTCTCCGCCTCAGTGCTTCCGAACGAGCTCATGCGTGAAGAAGATCCCGCCGAAATGGAGGATCTTGCTGAATGGGATGACCATGACCAGCATGAACGCCAGCACCATGTGAACCATGAAGACATCGTTCTGCAGAGCAGCCTGCCCCGCCACACCGCCGAACGTGGCCAGGCCGGCGAAGTACTCACGTGTCAGGCCCAGGTCGAAGTGCTCGGCCCCGAAGCGCATTATGTTGCCCGTGACGATGATCGCCCCGATCAACAGCAGCGCGAGATAGTCCGCCGCCCCGCTGATCTCACGGACCCGAGGCAGCGCCAGCCTCCGGGCCAGCAGCAGCACCGTCGCAACCAGAATCACGACACCGGCCGCCCCGCCCACACCACCCGACATGGCCTGGATCGCCTCGGCGCTCATCCCCATCGTCATCATCATGCTGTCCACATCCGTGAAGACGCGCAGATGCCCGATGAAGATCAGTAACAGTACAGCGTGGAAGATCCAGGCAAAGGCCCACAGCACCCGGTCTCCCCCGAACAAGCTCCGGAACAGAAGAGCTTCTTTGAGCACGTTCCGCTTGTTGGCCTTGTCATCGGCCGGCGCCGGGAACAGCGTCATCGAGGGCGCCGCGAGTCTCTTCCATGTGTAGATGCGGTGAGCCATGGCCACGACGAACACCGCGACCGCTACATACGGGAGCACACCGCCCAAAATGAACCTCACAAGATCCATTGAGTCGTTCCTTTCCGCGAACTCTTATTCTGCCGAAGAACCCAGCTGTCGGCGCCGGCAGTACTACTCGACACTCACGCACACCCCGGCGGCCGCGGGAGGCCGGCCAGGCGATACGCCCCCTTCACCATGCCGCAAGGGAACAGCCGGCAGATGTCTTCCGAACTCAGCCCGGTCTCCTTGTGCACTTTCACCACCGGCGGTCCGGTGCCGTAGGTCGCGTAGTACTCCTGCACGAACTCGATCACCATCCAGTGTTCGTCCGTTAGCTCGCCGATGTCGTGCAGCTCGGCGAGGGTCTCAGCCATCGCTCGATTCCAGCTCGCCATGGTCTTGAGGAACCCGTCATCGTCGCTACTGGCCTCCAGGACTTCTCGATCGACTCGGCTCACTGGTACCCCCAATCCTCAGGAGTTGCTCAACGTTTCCAGCTCTATCGGCTCCACCGGAAAACCTTCGACCACCGCCACAATCTGCTCCGGACCGAACGGCTTCTCGATGACACGAGAGACAAACCGCCCGTTCCCGTCGTGACCCAGCTGTTCAGCTTCGCCGCGCCGCACCGCCAGGCCGATCTTCAAGCCCGGCAGCCGAGGATCGTTCGCCAGGCTCGCCAAGAGACCCTCGTCACCGCCCGCACACACCTCCTGGTCCACCACCGCGAAACCCGGCAGGAAGCTCTGCACGACCGCCGAGGCTTCGTAGGCATTGCGGGCGAAGCGCAGGACTATTCCCTCGTACTCGTGATCCCTGAGGCGCTCCACGATATCGCTATCCGACGTGACCACCAGCACCCTCGTCGGCAGGCCACTCAGGCGCTGGAAGTACACGCAGTCGTCGCAGGAGGTCTGGCAAAAACGACGAGCATGTCCGATCTCGGGCCCCAGCATCGCCATCTGGAAACACAGAGCCGCCCGCGTCCGGTATACCACGCACGCTTCGCATTCGTCCCCCACGACGCCACCGCGGCTGAAGTACTCCCAGCAGCGCAGCCGCTGCGGCGCCTGCCTCGCATGACCCGGAAGATCGCCCGGCGAGGCTCGCCCTTCGGTGAGAAACGCAGCCAAGTCCTGGCGCCTGATGCGATAGTGGCCGCCGGCCGTGCGCACGGCCTCCAGCGACCCTCTCTTGATCCACTTGAGGACAGTGTCGGATGTGACCGAACAAAGCCTGGCGGCTTGCCCCGTGGTGAGCCAGGTACCGTCCTTCTTTTGCCTCATGGCTCGGCTATGGCTTTTATGGGGTACCGCAGTTCCCGACCTCGCCCGATCCCATAAAATACGACCGGTCGCTCCGGGGGTCAACGAGCAAAAAACCGAAAAAAAACTCAGAGGCCCAGCCCGGTGAGACGTCGGCGCCGAGAACGAGTATCACTAGCTAAAAGCGAGAGAATCGCCCCACCCAGCCACCCGCCCGGAACGCGAACTGTTCTTGACAAAACGCGCCAAT
The DNA here is from genome assembly GCA_050053635.1 of Gemmatimonadales bacterium. Classification (GTDB taxonomy): domain Bacteria; phylum Gemmatimonadota; class Gemmatimonadetes; order Palauibacterales; family KS3-K002. The sequence goes on along the minus strand of JASFTI010000106.1, from coordinate 4,406 downwards.
CGTCCTAGGATGCCACCAGTCGATTTATGCAAACGATATCCAGAAAGTCCATATAACGTCGACTGCGGGTTATGCGTTCTCTGCTCAGAACCGGAGAGGTAGCCAAGCTCTGCGGCGTCACGCCCGACGCCGTGCTCAAGTGGATCAAGCAGGGCAAGCTACCGGCAACCCGCACCGCCGGCGGCCACTACCGGGTCTCGCGCGAGGCCTGCGCGGCCCTGGGTCTTTGCGACCCGAACGGCGACGAGCCGCGCGCGGCGAACGGCGACGGAGCGGACAGCGAGCGCGCCCCCCAGCGCTGTTGGGAGTACTTCGGGCAGGCGGGCGCTCCGCCCGAAAGCTGCCTGAATTGCCTGGTCTACCAGGCCCGGGCCCAGTATTGCTACAAGCTGGCTGAGCTCGGCAAGCAGGCGGGGTGCGGGCACGACTTCTGCAAGACCGACTGTATCGACTGTCCTTTCTATCGGGCCTGTCACGGCATGGCGACGACGGTTTTGGTGATAACACGGGATACGTCGTTGACCCGCAGGGTCGAGAAGCAGGTCGACGCCAGCAAAGTCTCGTTGCGTTTCGCCCGTTCTGGGTACGAGAGCTCGAGATTGATCGGGACATTCCGTCCCGCGGTGGTGGTGATGGACAGCGAGCTGCCCGAGGTGAGAGAGGGGAGCCTGCTGGAATCTATCGTGCGGGACGAGCGGATTCCCGGTGTGAAGGTTTTCGTAGCGGGTCGAGAGGGAGACGAGGAGGCGGTCAAGCAGCTCGCCGTGCCCACCGTTGCCGCTCCCTTCACCGCTGAGCGGATCGAACACCTCGCGGCGAGCGTCGCCGGCGTCGGTCCTGGGGTGAAGGGTGACGCGGCGTAGGACCGCGTGCCAGATCACCGGGTGGCCGTTCTACTTCGTTGAACTCGCCGCGAGGCTTCGAGTAGCGCCGTGCCATATGAGTACTGTCGCGTTGAAGGGTAAGACTTACCAACTGGATGCTCACGGCTTCCTGGACCCGCCAGAGCAGTGGGATGAGGACTTCGCCGAGGGCATAGCGAAGTTGGTGGGGGTGAAGACGGGGCTCACGGACCGGCACTGGCAGTTTATCGACTATCTTAGACACAAGTTCCTGGAAGAGAACACCGTACCGGTGCTCGTCATGGCGTGCGCCGATAACCGAATGCGGCTCTCGGAGCTGCGCTCGCTGTTTCCCACCGGCTACCATCGGGGAGCCTGCAAGGTCGCCGGCATCAACTACAAGTTCATGTGGGAGACCAACTACTGGCTCACTTACGAGACCGCGCCTCCCGCCAAGCCCCGCTACGCGCTGGATGCCCTGGGATTCCTCGAAGATTTCGAGGAATGGGATGAGGACTTCGTCGAGCTGGCCATGTCGCAACGCGAACCGCCAGCCGCGCCGACCGAGAGACATATGCAGATCGTGCGCTACTTGCGCGATTACTACGCCGCCAACCGCTCACTCCCAACCGTGTACGAGACGTGCTCCGCCAACGACTTGAGTCTCGAGGAGCTGCGAGAGCTCTTCCCGGCCGGATACCGGCGGGGGGCGTGCCGCATCGCGGGTCTGCCGTTTTACGGCTGATCGTCAACCAGGGGAGGTCGTGGTGACAAAGGCAGTTGCGGAAGGGCTACAGGTCAAGCAAAGCGTCATTCGCCTCGTCAAGGATGACATCACCGATCTCGACGTCGACGCCTTCGTGTTCTACGCCCAACCCGACCTGGTTCTCGGTTCGGGCTTCGGCGGCGCGATCGCCGTACGCGGCGGGCCCTCGGTACAGAAGGAGCTGGAGAAGCTCGCCCCCGTCGCCACCGGCGAGGCGGTGATCTCGGCCGCCGGGAAGCTCAAGGCAGACTACATCATCCATGCCGTCGGCCCGCGGTTCCAGGAAGAGGACACGGAAGCCAAGCTGCGGACAACCGTCCTCAACTCGCTGAAGCGGGTGGAAGAGACGCGCGTCGAACGGGTGGCCTTCCCGGCGATGGGCGCCGGTTACTACGGGATCCCACCCCACCTCTGTGCGCGGGTGATGCTCGAACTGATCCGGAGTCACCTGGAGGGTGACGCCTGTATAAAGGAAGTGGTCATCTGCGTATTGGACACGCCACAATACAACGCGTTCAAGGACCAACTAGAGAAGATCCGATGAGCGAGCTGCTACACTTCTCCGAGCATACACTGCAAGAGGTCGCCCTGGGATTCATGGCGCTGGTCTATACGATCCGCATCATCTGGTTCTTCAGGTTCAAGGCCGGCGGCGAGCGCCAAGCGTCGACCGCGCCGCCGGGTACGACCCCGACCCGAGGCATCCTCTATTCCTGGGCCAACGTTGCCATGCCCTGGGCGATGGAGAGCACGCGACGGCACTACCTTATCTACGCCCAGTTCGTTCTGTTCCACCTGGGGGTAACCGCAGCCATCGCCCTGTCGTTCATCATCCCCTACGGGCCCGAGCTGCTCGAGAGTCGAGCTTTGGTGCTGATCCTGCAGATCGTCATCGGCGCCGCGTTTCTGGTCGGCCTGACGAGGATGATCCGGCGCGTCGGCAACCCCTACATGCGTGCCATAAGCTCGCCCGATGACTACTTCTCCCTCGCCCTGCTGACCGTCTGGTTCTTCTTCGCGTTCCTAGCCGTACCCAACCAAACCGGCGGCGGCGAATGGCACCTGCTGGGCTTTTTCGTAATGACGGCCTTCTTCCTGGTCTATGTGCCGTTCAGCAAGATCTCCCACTACCTCTATTACCCCTTCACGCGCTACTACCTGGGCAAAACCATGGGTTACCGGGGAGTGTACCCGGTCCGCCATGGCTAGGGTGGCGGGCACGCGGGTGACGGAAAGGGAAGACCCGATGAGGCAAGAGAACACCAGATCTCATAAAGCCGAGAAAGTCCTCAAGCGGATGGGCCAGAAGCTGAACCGTCAGATGACCGGCTCGCTGCTGGCATGCGTGCACTGCGGTTTATGCACCCAGTCCTGTCACTACGTACTGGCCAATCCCGGCGACCCGACTTACGCACCCGCCTACAAGGGCGACCTGGTCCGCAAGCTGTTCAAACGGCACTTCGATTGGACCGGTCGGGTCCTACCCTGGTGGGTGAAGGCCGACAGCATATGGACCGACGAAGAATTGGAGGAACTGAAGGACACCGTATTCGGTAAGTGCACCAATTGCCGGCGCTGCTCCCTCAACTGCCCGATGGGCGTCGATCTGGCCACCTTCAATCGCATGGCCCGCGGCCTGCTGGTATCGGTCGGCGTGATGCCGGAAGGCGTGGCCGTGGTCAGCAAGGACCAGTGGGAGATCGGCAACCAGATGGGCGTGCTCAAAGAGGACTACCTCGAGACGCTCGAGTGGATGGCCGAGGAGATGCAGGACGAGCTGGACGACCCGGAAGCCGACATTCCTATCGACCAGCCCGATTGCGAGGTGGTCTACTCGATCAACCCGCGCGAGGTGAAGTACGATCCGCGCACCATCGCCGACGCGGCCAAGATCTTCCATGCTGCCGGAGAGAAGTGGACCATGGCCAGCGAGGGCTGGGACATGACCAACTTCGGGTTGTTCTCCGGCGACGATGACCTGGGCGGCTCCGTGGCCCAGCGACTGTACGAGAAGGTGGTCGAGCTTCGCGGAAAACGGCTGGTCATCTCGGAGTGCGGCCACGGATTCCGCTCGACGCGCTGCGAGGGTCCCAACTGGGCCAAGTACGATGTGCCCTTCGTAATGGAGAGCTCGATCTTCACCATGCTCCGCTACATCAAGGAAGGCCGCATCAAGGTCGACAAGAGCCGGAACTCCCGGCCCGTCACCTACCATGACTCGTGCAACATGGCCCGCAGCTGCGGTCTGTTCGAAGAGCCCCGCGAGCTCCTCCAGTTGGTCTGCAGCGACTTCCGCGAGATGTATCCCAATCGCACCGCGAACTACTGCTGCACCGGCGGTGGCGGTGCCATGTCGATGTCCGAGTACACGCCCCGGCGGCTCAAGTCGGGCATTGTAAAGGCGAACCAGCTCAAGGAGACCGGCGCTGAGATCGTCGTCACCTCGTGCCATAACTGTGTCGACGGCCTCACCGACGTCATCCGCCACTACGAGCTGGGCATCGAGGTGACGCAGCTGGTCAACCTGGTGGCGAATGCTCTAATTATCGAGCCTGAGGTCGCGATTCCAGTCGAGGAGGTGGTTGAAGAGATGGTTACCGAGGGCCTGCCGCTCGCCGGCCGCACCATTCTGGTGGCCGACGATGAGCCCGATCAGCTCGAGTACCTGGCGACCGTCCTCGAGGACAACGGTGCCACGGTGCTGCGCGCCGCCGACGGCGACGAAGCGCTGGCCATGGCCCGCAGCGAGAAACCGGACCTCCTGACCCTCGACCTAGCCATGCCGGGACGCGATGTCG
>JASFTI010000105.1:0-10328 GCA_050053635.1 Gemmatimonadales bacterium | reverse complement strand
CACCGCCCAGGCTGCACCCTTCTGCAAGACCTCGCTCACCTGGTTACGGCTCAGCTTGAGGTCGGAGCGCGACGCGCCCACCCCGGACGGTACTTTCTGGTACAGGCGATCCATCAACCTGGCGAGTTGCGGCCGCAGCTCGTCGGCCGTGATGTCGGAGCGCAGTAGACGTACGCCGCAGTTGATATCGTATCCCACACCGCCCGGCGAAACGACACCTTCATCCAGATCGAAGGCGGCGACTCCACCGATGGGGAAGCCGTAGCCCCAGTGGATGTCGGGCATCGCGATGGAGGGACCCTGGATGCCCGGCAGACAGGCGACGTTCGCCACCTGCTGTAGGCTCTTGTCGCCCCGGATGTGCGGTATCAGCTCGTCGTCGGCGAACACCAGCCCGTCAGTCAGCATCGGGCCCGTCTTTGGGACACGCCAGCGATAGTCGTCGATCCGCTCGAGTCTGTAGCCTTCGACCGCCATGCTCACCTCACAGGTCGAATACGATCCGGGCGAACCAGGAGTCGCCGCGCCGGCTCACCTCGAGATCGTGATACGTCACGCCCTTCAACTCACGCTCCACCGGCTTACGGGGTGGCGCGAACCCGGCCCGCGCCACCAGCCGGTCTTCCCGCAGTTCACCGATCTCCGCCGTTCTGAAGACCAGCCCCTCCGAGATCTGGATGTAGAGGAGTTCCCGCAGCCAGTCGACGAGCAGCGCCTCGCGGTCCGGCGCCTCGAGCTCCAGTTCCCGCCACTCGGTCTCTCTGCCCGTCTCCCCCATGACGGCCGCCCCGACCTCGTCGCCCAACAGCACGCCGGCCAGCCCGTGCGCCCCGGTAACGAACAGCTGCTCCAATGTCGGCGCCTCGACCTCCAGACCGAGATCGGCGGTATGCTCGATCGTGCGCCACCTGACGTCGGCCACGGCTCCTCCGTCTCATATGCCTCTTGACTAGAAAGCTAATACTGGATTGTCGATTCAGCAGTAGCGCGACGGTCCTGCGGCGACCAACCCCCGCCGGCGAACCCGGGGGGGGCCCGGGGTGCGCGCTCCCTCGCCTCCGACTCCCGGTTGCTGTACCTTAGCCGCAGACACCCGTGAATGACCGCCAGAAGCCGTTCTCCGCGTACGAAGGAGGCCGTAGATGCCACTTTACGAATACGAGTGCAAGGAGTGCGGGAAGGCTTTCAGCCTGCGCCTCCGCATCGACGAGCACGAGAAGAAGCGCCCGAAGTGCCCACACTGCGGTAGCCGCAAATCGACTCAGCAGTTCAGCTCGTTCTTCGCGAAGACCGCCAAGAAGAGTTGATTTGTATGGGATTCCACATCGCCACGCCAGAGCAGATCAGGGCCGGCGCGGTTTCCGACGTCTACTTTCAGCGTACCGCCGCCATACTCGATGCCAAAGGCGGCGACGCGCACGTGCGGGCCGAGTTCACCGCCAAGTCGCTGCCCGACGGTTGGGAGTGGGCGGTGTTTGCCGGCCTGGCCGAAGTCGAGCACCTGCTCGAAGGCAACGAAGTGAACGTGCGCGCCATGCCCGAGGGCGAGATCTTCCGCGCCCTAGAACCGGTCCTCGAGATCGAAGGCAGCTATCGGGCGTTCGGCGTCTACGAGACCGCGGTCCTCGGGCTCATCTGCCAGGCCTCCGGTATCGCGACACGAGCCGCCCGTTGCCGACTGGCGGCCGGACCGGACCGCAAGCTCATCAGCTTCGGCGCGCGCCGCATGCACCCGACGCTGGCGCCGATGATCGAGCGGGCCGCCTATATCGGTGGTTGCGACGGTGTCGCGGTCGTGGCCAGCGCCGAGTTACTCGGCATCGACCCGGTAGGGACGATCCCACACGCCCTCATTCTCGTGATGGGCGACACGATCCTCGCCACCCGTGCCTTCGATGACGTCATCGACAAGAAGGTCCCGCGCATCGCGTTGATCGACACGTTCACCGACGAAAAGTTCGCTGCCATCGAGGTCATGCAAGCCCTGGGCGACAAGATCGCCGCACTTCGCCTCGACACCCCGGCCAGCCGCCGCGGCAGTTTCCACGACATACTAGACGAGGTACGATGGGAGCTCGACCTGCGCGGCTACACCGACGTCGACCTCTTCGTTAGCGGCGGCATAGACGAGAACGCGATACGCAAGCTCAATCCGGTGGCCGATGGCTACGGTGTAGGGACTTGGATCAGCGCGGCGCCCGTCATCGACTTCAGCATGGACATCGTCGAGATCGATGGTGAACCGAGCGCCAAGCGCGGCAAGTGGTCGGGCGCCAAACAGGCCCTCCGCTGCGTCGGCTGCCTCGAGGACGACATCGTATCCCTGCATCAGGCGACCCAGTGGCCGAAGGTCTGCCCCGCTTGCGGTTCCAAGGTCGAGGCGCTGCTCAGCGAAACTATGCAGAACGGCCGGCCGGCGAGGCCACAACCCGAACCGGGCGAGATACGCGACCGCACGCTCGGGCGACTGCGGGGCTTCGAGACCGATTGGGAGGACGAATTCCAGTGAGCCAGGGTGCGACACCGCGTGAGATCATCGACTTCTTCCTCGAACCCGACAACTACGAGCACCAGGTCGAGGCGGTCGAGCATCGCCAGACGCATGTCTCGCACCTCTTCTTCGCCGGCGACTTCGTCTACAAGGTCAAAAAACCGGTCGACCTGGGATTTCTCGACTTCTCGACGCTCGAGAAACGGCGAGCCGCCGCATTGGCCGAGCTCGAGCTCAATCGCCGCATCTCGCCCGACGTCTATCTCGACCTCGCCGCCGTGCACCGCGACGAGCGGGGGCGGCTGAGCTTCGCAGCCCCCACCCTGGTCGAGGAAGTCGCCGTAGTCATGAAACGGCTGCCGGAAGAGCAGCGACTCTCCAACCTGATCGCGGCGGGACGCGTAAGACCGGAGACAATGCACGACCTGGGACGCCTCGTAGCCGACTTCCACACCCGCGCCGAGACATCCCCCGAGATCGCCAAGTTCGGCTCCTTGGAGGTCATCAAGCACAACTGGGACGAGAACTTCGAGCAGACCGAGACGTTCATCGGTCGCACGCTGACCCACAGCACCTGGGACAGCTGTAGGACCGAGATCGAACGCTTCATACGGGCCTATTCCGACCTCTTCGGCGAGCGCGTTAGGGACGGTTGGATCCGGGACTGTCACGGTGATTTGCAGACCGATGACATCTTCATCGACCCGGAGACCGGCGATGCCCGCGTCCTCGACTGCATCGAGTTCAACGAGCGGTTTCGCTACTCCGACACGATCGCCGACACTGCCTTCTTGTCGATGGACTTGCGTAACCGCGGCAGGGAGGACCTGGCCGCAGCGTTCCTCGACGCATACTACGAGAGCTCGACCGACGAGTCGATCCCCTCGCTCCTCCGTTTCTACGAATCGTATCGCGCCTACGTCCGCGGCAAGGTCCGCTCCTTCGTTATCGATCAGACCGGGCCGAGCCCCGAGGAGAAGGCGGCAGCGAGCGCGGAGGCGAGTCGCTTCCTGACGCAATCGCTAGAGGACGCGCTGCGTCTCAGGCCGCGCCTGGTGCTCGTCGCCGGCCTCATGGGAACCGGCAAGACGCGCCAGTCGGAGGAGCTCGCCCGGCGCGCCGGCGCGCGCGTCTTACACAGCGATGTAGTGCGCAAGCAGCTGGTCGGCATCGATCCCCAGCAGGAGCAGAAGGTCGCGTTCGGCACCGGTATCTACTCGCAGGAGTGGACCGACCGCACATACCGCGCACTACTCTTCGAAGCGAAACGCGAACTGGCGCGCGGCAACTCGATCATCCTCGACGGCTCGTGGTCGAAGGCGCGACAGCGGGCCCAAGCTCGGAAGCTGGCAGCGGCACGCGAGGCGCTGTTCGGCATCGTCGAGTGTACGGCCCCGAGCCACGTACTCGAAGCGAGGCTTTCTCGGCCCGGCCGCCGGGTCACCGACGGCCGGCTCGAGTTACTCGACGATCAACGGGCGTCTTACGAAGGGCCCGAAGCCGATGAGGCCGACGTCTTCGTACAGATCGATACTTCCGGCGATTTCCAGGCGACGCTGACCCGTGCTTACGATGCATTCTTCGTCTGAATCCGCAGGCAGTGAGCCTGCGTAGGGAAATGCGGAATCGCCGGCCTTCATTCGCGACCCGGCTCTTCTTCGTTCTGTTCCTGCTGTCGGCGGTGCCGTCGGTGGCACTACTCGGCCTGGCGGCCTGGGGGATCAGAACTCAGGTCGAGCTGGGTGGCGCCGGGGCCTGGAGCCGGGTCGGCGATACCGGTAGCGAACTACTCGATGCACTGGACGAGGCCGGCGCCGACTCGTTGGTCCGGGCCGCGGCGGAGCGTCACGAAGACGAACTCTCGCGTTCGGTCCAACTCGCCCGACGCTGGGATCTGATAGCCGGCCGACTCGCCGGCGCGCTGCCCTGGATCGCACTCGTCCTCGGGCTGTCACTCGCGGCCGTCGCCGCCCTGGCCGCACGCCAGCTCGCTCGCCTGCTCAGCCGGCCGGTGAAGGAGGTGGTCGACTGGGCCGGCCGACTCGCCCGCGAGGAGCCGCTCCCCGACCCGAGGCCGGCGGAACTGCACGGGCCGCCCGAGTTCGCCGTGCTGCGCCGGGCCTTCCGCGAGATGGCGGAGCGGCTGGCGGAGGGTCGGCGTCAGGCGCTCGAGGCGGAACGGCTGAGAGGCCTCACCGAGATGGCGCGTCGTGTGGCCCACGAGATGAAGAACCCGCTGACGCCGCTGATGCTGGCGCTGAGACAGGCACGGCTCATCGCGTCAAAGGGGCAAACGGCTGCCCTGGAGGAACCACTGAATGTGATCTCGCAGGAGGCCGAGCGACTCGATGAAATCGCCCGCAGCTTTTCCCAGTTCGGCCGCTTGCCGGCGGGCCCGAAGAGTGAAATCGACCTGGCCGAGATGTTGCAAGAGCTACTCGGGCGCGACCTACCAGACTCGGTGAACGCCACACTATCCGTGGAGGACACGGTGCCGCACGTCGAAGGACACCTCGATGCCCTGAACCGGGTCTTCAGGAACCTGCTGGGCAACGCCGTGGAGGCGCTCGGCGCTCGACCGGACGGCCGTATCGAGGTGACCATTACCCGGGTCGGAGACAGCGTCGAGGTAGCCATAGCAGATAACGGACCGGGCATCTCGGCCGAGCACCGCGAGCAGGTCTGGGGGCCCGACTTCACCACGAAGAGCCGGGGAACCGGTCTCGGGCTGGCGCTCGTGCGACAGACGATCCGCGCACACGGCGGCGAGGTCGAGCTCTGCGATGTGGATGAGGGCGCCTGCTTCCTGGTACGGCTCCCGGCTCGGAGGACCGAATGAGTAGACCGCACATCCTCCTTACCTTCGCGATGCTGGCGCTGGCCTGCGGTGAGCCCGAGCCTCGGCAGACGGGCACGCCAGGCGAAGCGAGTCCCCCCGATCCCGTCCCACCTGAGGTGACCGCGCAGCCGGTCCCCCAGGCGCTCGTCCCCGAGTTCAGGCTGCGTCTCGACCCGGCACGGCACACGATCGGCGGCACCATAGAGCTCGAGGTGCCCCGACCCGAGACGATCCACCTGCTGTTCCGCGCCAACTGGGAGGGCTACCCCGGCCTCGAAGACCGGCTCCGCAGGCTCGAGGCGCGCGGGTCCGGCGGTGAGCTGACCGTAGCTATGGGAGCTGGCGAGCTGGGCACCGGTCACCATCTGATCGAAGCGACGCGAGCGGAGCGCGTCACGATAAGCTTCACCACGGTGCTGGCGCCGGCACAGGAGTCGGCGCTCTATCACCGAGCCTCTCAACTCGACAGCGACGGCGGCCATCTCATCCTTGGCGACCTGTTGCCACGCGTCTGGCTCGGCCGGCCAACCAGCGGCCCGGTCGGCGCCCGGCTCTGGTTCACCAGCTTTCCGTCAAGTTGGCGGCTCGCCACACTTGAAGAACGCGCCGGCACCGGATACCAGATCGACGACATCATCCAGTCTGTCTTCATTGTCGGCCGGTTGCGCACCCAGCGCTTCAACATTGGGCCGCACTCTCTCACGGCCGCGATCCACGGTCGCTGGCCGGTCTCCGACGATCGTGTCTTCGAGGCGGTAAACAGGATCGCCGGCAACCTGCACCGCATCGCCGGCGACGGCTGGAGCGCCGGCGACCACCTGTTGGGAGCCGGCCGCGTACCCGCTAACGTGCCGGGCCTCAGCACCGGCGGACAGGTGCTCGGCAAGTCGGGGATCGTCTACGTCGGCGGGAATGGACCGGCCGAGATCGAGTTCCGCCACTGGATGCGCACAACCGCTCACGAGCTCATGCATTGGTACATACCCATCGGGTTCTCCTTCCGGCAGGAGCCGCCCCGCTGGTTCGCCGAGGGGTTTACCGATTACATGGCACTGAAGTCTCTGCTCGTCGGCCAGTTGATCGCGCCGCAGGATTTCTTGGACGAGATCGCCGTACGCCTCGATCGCTACCAATCAAGCAGCCTCTACGGCGATCGTTCGATCGTCGACGCCGAGCGCGATTTCTGGAGGCCCGAGGTATACCGCTACATCTACGATGGCGGAACGGCGGCCGCCTTCCTCCTCGACCTCGCTTTCCAGGACCGCGGCGCTTCCCTGGAGCGCGCGCTGACACAGATCCGCCGTAGCTCCCCCGTCAACGACGATGTCCTGATCCGCGTGTTGGGAGCGATTAGAGAGAACGAATGGATCGAGCCGTGGCTGGCCCACGGCACCCAACCCGACTGGGACGTTCGCCTGCAGCGTTACCGGTTAGTCAGGAGAGACGGAACGCTGGTGAGCCTCGATGACTGGGCGACGAACGTCCTCGGCTCGATTCGACCGTGACGAACAATACGAATACGCGACACCGCCCGATGCTTAGCGCCCGAAGTACGTTCCTCGCCCTTCTTCTGGTCCCCGCGGCCGCGCCGGCCGCCCGCAGCCAGGAGATCGTCGAGCTGGCGCGCCGCCACCATAACCGGCCCGACTCGACCCTCATCAATTACAGATCCAGGCTCAACACTCTGGTCAGCGCCGCCTTCTCCAGCGATCCGCTGGCACCGGCCAAGCTGTTGGTGGCGAGCGAGCTAGCGTCCAGCGTGAGCTGGGAGCGCGGCGGCGGCCTGCAGGTCGAGATGCTCGGGCAACGCTACGTCACATCGTTCGGGCCCGAGGCGGAAGCAGGTCTCGACTTCAGCCGACCCTGGTTCGTCGCAACGGCCCCGGGCGACAGTTTGCGCCTGCTCGGTGGCATCGAAATCCCCAATCGCGCCGCCGTCCACCCCTTCGCTCAGGGCGCCGAGCGTTACTACAACTACCAGCTGGGCGACACCGTTACGCTCTACGTTGCCGACCGACAGGTAGACCTCGTCGAAGTTAGGGTTACACCGACGCGCGGCGACGAAGCGCTCGTCGTCGGTTCCGTCTGGGTCGATCGTGCGACAGGCGACGTGGGAGGAATGCAGATCCGCTTCGTCGGCCGGCGACTCTGGGATGACGAAGAAGGCGACGCCGAGTGGGCCAACCGCATCCTCTCGGTCTCCGCAACGATGCAGCAGGGGCTCTGGGAGCAGCGCTACTGGTTGCCACATCATCAAGAAGTCGAGCTGATGGTGCGCATTCCCTTCATCGGCAACTTCGCGCTGCCGATAATCTTCCGTAACGAGTTCGATCGCTACGACATCAACACCGGCGAGTCGATTGCCTGGCTCTCGCCCGACTCGATGCGTACCGGCGAAGACCTCAGCACAACCTACGACGAAGGCGCAACCCTATACCTCAGGGCCGGCCGCCGAGTCGAGGCGGCCGACGAACTGCCCGACTCGGCCCGCGGCCGCGAAGCGTATCCGCGCCGCCAGACGACACAGATCCGGGCCGGACCCGCCGGGGACGGCTGGGAGATCATCCGTCCCCCCGACGACTCGCTCGAGGCCTATGCCGAGTGGGCGCAGCCGCTGGAGACCCCGGCTCAGCTTACGCTCCCGTCGGCCGAGGAGCTCGAGCGCCGTGCTAGAGCGCTCTCGAACGAGATCGTCGGCCGCAAACTCTTTGTCATCCAGTGGGACCGCTTGCCCGATCTCATCCGCTACAACCGCGTCGAGTCGCTGGCGCTCGGCTTGGCGGCGCGTTACGACATACCGCGACGCGCTTTCTGGTCGCTGGGCGGCCGCGCCAGTTTCGGCTTCGCCGACCTGCAGCCGAAGGCGAGGTTGGACATCCGCTACGAGGCACCGCGAGCGCGATTCGAACTTACCGGCTACAGTGAATTGCACGTTGCCGCAGCGGCGCTGAGCGACGTCAAGCGTGCCTTCGGGAACTCGCTGCGCGCGTTGTTCCTCGGCCGTGATGACGCAGATTACTATCGGGCGACCGGCGCGGCGCTCACACTCGACCGCCGCTGGTCCTGGTTCCGCGGCCGCATCGCGCTAGGATTCGAAGACCATACCACGGTGGAGCGCCACACCGACTTCGCGATCCCCGCTATCTGGCAGGACTCCGTCTTCCAGCTCAACCCGCCGGCGGACGAGGGCACCTTCTGGCGCGGTGACGGCGAGGCGATCATCTACCTGGGAGACTGGACACGACCCACAGACCGCGGCCAACTCACACTCGGCATCGAGGTGGGCAGCGGTGCCGACTCACTCGACTACGTCCAGGCGCGCGCTGGCCTGGAAGGGGTGGTCGACTTCTGGGATCTGGCCTCCTTGGCTCTCCTGGCCCACGGCGGCTGGTCCGGCGGCGACGTGCCGCTGCAACGGCTGTGGCGCCTCGGCGGGATCGAGACCTTGCGCGGCTTCACCCACGGCTCGCTCGCCGGCGAATCCTACTGGACGGGCCGGCTCGAGCTCGCCCAAATTCGACCGATCTGGCGGCCGGTCATCTTCGCCGACTTCGGCTGGGCAGGCAACGGATCCGACTGGCCGGGCGGCGGATCGACCGACGACATATTATGGTCAGTCGGAGGCGGCGTGAGTCTGCTGAACGGATTCTTCCGGGCCGAGCTCGTATCCCCCAAGTTCGAGCAGGTCTGGTTCGAGATGTACTTCGCGGGAGCCCTGTAGAGGAACGATGACACGAATCCTCATCGTCGACGACGAAGGCAACATTCGCCGGCTCGTCGCCACTCTGCTAGACGCCGAAGGCTACACGACGACGGAGGCGGAGACGGGCGAAGAGGCCCTGAACAAGATGGCGGCAGAAGAACAGGACGCCGTTTTACTCGACCTGGCGCTGCCCGGCGCCAGCGGCCTCGAGGTGCTCGAACGAATCGCGGAGACCTGGCCCGAGGTACCCGTCGTCATGATGAGCGGTCAGGCGACACTGGGCGATGCCGTACAGGCGACGCGGCTCGGCGCTTTCCAGTTCCTCGAGAAGCCGCTGACCCCGGAGGCCGTGCTCATCACGCTGAAGTCGGCCCTGGAGCTGAGGCGCCAGCGCGATCTCAACCTGGCGCTGCGCCGTGAACTGGAGCCGGGCCAGGAACTCGTCGGGACGAGCCCGGCGATGGAAGAGGTTCGAGCGTTGATCCGCCGTATCGCGTCTACCGACTCTCGAGTGCTCATCACCGGCGAGAGCGGCACCGGCAAGGAATTGGTGGCAGTCGGCATCCATGCCCTGTCGGCGCGTAGTCGCGGGCCGTTCGTACGTATCAACTGCGCGGCCATCCCCCGCGACCTCATCGAGAGCGAGATGTTCGGTCACGAGAAGGGCTCGTTCACCGGCGCGACGAGCCAGCGGCGCGGTAAGTTCGAGCTGGCGAACGGTGGCACATTGTTCCTCGACGAAGTGGGCGATCTGAGCGCCGAGGCGCAGGCCAAGGTGCTGCGCGCCATCGAGGCCGGCGAGATCGAGCGAGTCGGCGGGGACGAGTTGATCCCGGTGGACGTACGCATCGTCGCCGCTACGAACCACGACCTGGAGGCGGAGGTAAGGGAGGGAAGCTTCCGCGAAGACCTCTACTTCCGGCTCCATGTGATGCCGATCGACATTCCGCCGTTGCGCGAGCGCAATGATGACATACCGGCCCTCGTCGCCCACTTCATCGAACGGTATAGGTCACGGCACGGCCTGCGACCGCCCAGCTTCACCGACTCGGCCATCCAGGCCCTCCTCGCTTACGATTGGCCCGGTAATGTCCGCGAGTTGGGCAATGCCGTCGAGCGGCTCATGATTCTCTATCCCGATCGCGTCATCGCCGCCCCCGAGATCGCTACCGTCCTCCCCCGCGCTCGCCTCGCAGGTCCGGAGCCAGTCGAGCAGGGCGGCTCGCTCTCAGATATGCTCGAGAGCTACGAGCGGCAGCTCATTCAGAGCGCCCTTACAACCGCCGGCGGTAACA
>JASFTI010000104.1:0-10350 GCA_050053635.1 Gemmatimonadales bacterium | reverse complement strand
TCCGGCTCGAACGACTGGCTCTCCGGATTGTGACAAAACCAGCAGCCCAGTGGACACCCCTTGAAGAAGACGGTGGTGCGCACACCAGGACCATCATGGATGGCGAATCTCTTGATGTCGAAGATCGTCCCGGTCCTCAATAGTACGGCCCGCCGAAGCTGTCGGTAGGTGAAGGTCGATCGGGTTGGGGCACCTATTACTACTACAAGAACCGTGCGCAATGCCAGGGCCCGCCCCGCACGCGGAGCGGGCCCTCACCTTCAGCCGCATAGTCAAGTAGACCTACGGCTCAGAGTGGCTCGAAGCTCCACTTCGGGACACCTCGTCCCGGCGTCCAGGGCGCGCCGATCGCCTCCAGCTCGTCGCCCAGCGACTCCATGTCTTCCTCGACCAGGACCCGGAGTCGCTCCAGGGCACCCTGGAACGCCCGGCCGGCGATCTCGTAGCTCCGCTGGTGCGTAGTAGTGGGGGCGGAGCTGCTCCAGAATCCGCCCACCGCCCGATCGAGCCGGTCGGCGATCGATAGCGGCGCGTACTCGAAGCGACTCGTCACCGTCTGGTCGCCACTGAGCTCCAGCTTGATATCGGCCAGGCGCATCTCGAGCTGACGAACCGTTCCGAACAGTTCGGGCCCTGCCTGTGGCGCGTCGATGAGCGCTTGCTGGATGTAGTCGAGCTGGTCTTGCGTCTCCTCGACGACCCGCTCCGCGCCCAGCACGGCACGCTGAAGTCGTCCGGCTTTACTCTGGAAGGCCAGCAGTGCGGCTCTGTCGGCGGCAGGCAGCGTAGCGAGTCCCAGCGGTCGCGCCTCGAAGCTTTGCGGCTCGCCGAGCGACGAGAGGACACCGTCGACCAGCTTCTCCAAAGTCACCGTATAGGTCCCGGGAACCGCCAGCGGGCCGGACGCGCGGCGACCGAGGCGGGTGGGTGTGAAGGCGGGGTAGCGTAAGTCCCAGGCGACGCGATGAAAGCCGCGAGATGTCGGGCTGCTGATCCGACGCACCACATTTCCTGCTTCGTCTCGCACTGTCAGAATAATGGCCGGATCGTGTTCGCGCTCCTCCTCGCGCAGCTCGTCCCAGCTGGGGTAGTAAAGCGGCTCACCCCGTTCTCGAAGCCGCTGCTCCCGCGCCTGGCGCTCCTGGCGGCGCGTCTCGAGCCCCTCACGCAGGTGGTAGGTGAAGACCGCCCCAAATGGTGGGTTAGGCGCCGTAAAATACGAATGACCCATCGTGCCTTTCTCGCGCCAGCCCACCGGCGAGGCCTGGATGTACATCCAGGCGTCCCTCACCGGAAACAGCTGGGCTTCCCGCGCCAGCGTCTCCTCGCTCACATGGCGCAGTGGCGAGTAGTCGTCGAGGATGAAGAACCCGCGACCGAAAGATGCGGCCACCAAGTCGTTCTCGCGCCGCTGAATCTCCAGATCCCTGAACGCGATCGTCGGCACACCGCCGGTGAGCCGGATCCAGTTCGTTCCGCCGTCGATGGTAAAGAAGAGTGCGAACTCGGTAGCGACGAAGAGCAGGTTCGGGTTCAGATGATCCTCGGCGATAGACCATGTGACGTGCCGCTCGGGCAGGTTCGAGGTGATCGACTTCCAGCTGCGACCGCGGTCGGTGCTCTTCGCGACGTACGGCTTGAAGTCCCCGTTCTTGTGGTTATTGAACACGGCATAGACCGTATTCACGTCGTGGCGCGATGCCAGCAAATCGGCGACGTAGGTCATCTCCGGCACGCCGGGGAACCGCTCTATCCGCCGCCAGTTGGCGCCCTCGTCTTCCGTGACCTGGATGAGCCCGTCATCGGTGCCGGCGTAGATGAGGCCCTCCTCGAGCGGCGACTCGTCCAACGATACGATCGTTCCGAACGGCGAGGTGAAGACGTTCTTCCAAACCGCGTCCACACTCCATACGGTCCCCATCACCTCCAACCGGTTGCGATCGATCTGCCGGCTCAGGTCGGGGCTGACCGCTATCCACGTGTCGCCCCTGTCATCGCTCCGAAACAGCATATTGGCGGCGAAGTAGAGACGTGTACTCGCATGCGGGCTGACGATCAGCGGCGAGTCCCAGTGCCAGCGCAGCGCTGTATCGCCGGCCGCCGGCTGCGGTTGGATGTCAATCCGCTCGCCGCTCCGCCGGTCGTAGCGCACCAGGCCCGCATACTGGTATTGGGAGTACAGGATGTCCGGGTTCTCGGGATCGACACGTGTCTGGAAACCGTCGCCGCCCAGCGTAACGAACCAGTCGCTGTTGCGGATCCCGTGCACGTTCTTTGTCCGTGCTGGTCCGCCCAGGGTGGAGTTGTCCTGTGTACCGCCGTAGACGTTGTAGAACGGGAACTCGTTGTCGAGGCCGACCCGGTAGAACTGCGTTATCGAGAGATTCATGACGGCCTTCCACGTCCGCCCGCGGTCCCACGACTCGTAGATCCCGCCGTCGCTGCCCACCATCAGATACTCGGCATCATTGGGATCGAAGAGGAGGGCGTGGTTGTCCACATGCTTGAACTCGGACCCCAGAACCTCGAACGTGCTGCCGCCGTCCTCCGTGAAGTGGATATTCACGTCCATAGCGTAGACGCGGTCGAACTGGTGCGGATCGGCGTAGATCTCGCCGTAGTACTGCGGATCGACCACGATGTAGTCGCTCATCCGCACCCAGTGCTCGCCCCGGTCCTGCGAGCGGAAGAACCCACTCGCCTCGCCGGCTGCCGCGACCAGCGCGTAGACCACGGCCGGGTTCTGCGGCGATACCGCAAGCGCGATCCGTCCCAGGTCGACGCTGGGCAGCCCGCGGGTCAGCTTTTTCCAGTTCGCACCACCGTCGTCGGATCGGTAGATCGCCGACTCGGGGCCGCCGGCCACCAAGATCCCGACGTGCCGTCGGCGCTGGTACGACGCCGCGTAGATGACGTCGGGATCACGGGAGTCGAAGGCGACGTCGGTGACTCCAGTGTTCTGACTGATCTCCAGGACCAGCTCCCAGGTCTCTCCACCGTCCGTCGTCTTGAACAGGCCGCGGTCGCCACCCGGCGACCAGAGCGGCCCCTGCGCCGCCACGTACACGACGTCCGAGTCCCGCGGATCGATGAGAATCTTGCCTATGTGCTCGGAGTGCCGCAGCCCCACGTTCGTCCAGCTGCGGCCGCCGTCGACGCTCTTGTAGACCCCGTCACCGTAACCGGCGCTTCGCTGGCTGGCGTTTTCGCCGCTGCCGACCCATACGATCTGCGGATTCCTGGGGTCGAGGGCGAGACAGCCAATCGAGTAAGCGCCGTAATCGTCGAAGATCGGCGTCCAGGTCGTCCCGTTGTTCGTCGTCTTCCAGACGTTGCCCGACGCCACCCCCACGTACCAGATGCTTCTGTCGGTCGGGTGCTTCACGATATCGCCGATCCGCCCGGACATGAACGCCGGACCGATGTTCCTCAGCCTCAGTCCACTGAAAGTACGGGCGTTCAATAGCCCGTCGTCCTGGCCCGGCGAATCCGCCGGGTAGAGGAGCAACAGCGTTGAGATTGTCAGGACGAACCTTCTCATGGCTCTCCTCCGGTGCGTTTCGGTTCCAGCTAGAAGAAGACGATGTAGAGGGCGAGGGTGAGGACGACCACACCCAGACAGAGCAGATCGAAAAGCCGGTCGCGGCCCGCGAGCGCCGCCTTCGCACTCTCCTGCGCGACGACGTCGATCGCTGCCGCCCTCTGCGTCTCCGGACTCACCCACGAGATCACCACCAGCAGAACGATGAGCACCAGGCCTGCCACCCACATCTGATCGAGGAACGCCGCACCGGGGGTCACCAGCTTGACTCCGACAGTGACCGGAAGAGTGAGACCCATGACCCAGGCTGCGGCACGCGCCGTCGCGCCACGCCAGAACAGGCCGCCCAGGAAGACCACCGCGACACCCGGTGTGATCAGGCCCCAGAATTCCTGGATATAGCTGAAGATGCGCTCGAAGTGCAGCAGGAAGGGTGACCAGGCGGCAGCGATGATCAGGAAGAGCACCGTGCTGGTCCGACCCACGAAGATCAAATGTCTCTGCGAAGCCTGGGGGCGCAGATGACGGTTGTAGATGTCGACGGTGAAGATGGTCGCCGCCGAGTTGAGCATCGAATCGAGGCTCGACATAATGGCCGCCAGCAGCGCGGCGAAGATGAGGCCACCCAACCCCGTAGGCAGCAGCCGCTGTATCAACATCGGGTACGCCATATCCGATCGGGCCAACTCGTCCGAGTACAGGATGTAGGCGATAATGCCCGGGATGACGACGATGAACGGAATGACCAGCTTGATGTAGGCGGCGAAGACCGTGCCGTAGAGACCGTGCTTCACGTCACGTGCGGCCAGTGTCCGCTGGGTGATGAACTGGTTGCAGCCCCAATAGAAGAGGTTGGCGATCCAGAGGCCGCCGAAGAAGACGGCGAACCAGGGCAGCTCCGGGTGGTCGAGCGGTAGCACCGTATGGAACTTGTCGCCCGCCTCCGCCATGATCACATCCCAGCCGCCCACGGCCCGCAGCCCGACTGCCGTGGTGATCGCACCGCCCAGGATCAGCATCACACCCTGGATCAGGTCCGACCAAACCACCGCCTTCAGCCCGCCGTAGGCCGTGTAAGCTCCGGCGAAGACCGCGAGTATCGCGATCCCCCAGCCCAGCGGCAGGTCGAAGATGGTCTGCAGCGCCAACCCGCCCGCGAACAGTACAGTCGCCATCGCCACGAACACGTAGGCGAGGATCATGTAGACGGCGAGGAAGCCGCGCGACCTCTGGTCGAATCGTTCCTCCAGGTACTGGGGCATCGTCGTGACGCCCAGCGACAGGAACTTGGGCAGGAACCAGCGCGCCACGATCACCAGCGTGATCGCCGCCATCCACTCGTAGGACGCGATCGCCAGCCCGAAGTCGACACCGGACCCCGCCATCCCGACGAAGTGCTCCGTCGAGATATTGCTGGCGATGAGGCTTACCCCGATGACCCACCAGGGCAGGTTGCGACCGGCGAGGAAATAATCGGCCGCCTCATTCTCCCGCCGGCCTGCGACTATCGCCACAAAGGCGATGACCAAGAAATAGGCGACGAAGGCGACGGTATCGAGTGCGGAAAAGCCCATGGTAATCGGTGACCGCTTACTGCCTACTTTCCGCCCATGTCCGCGACGAACGCCCGCAACACATTCGCGTCCTCGGCGTAGTGCGTCCACAGGCAGGCGACGCGACCGTCGTGGGCGCTGATCCCGTTGTAGTCGCCGAAGAAACGATCGCTCCGCGGCGTGAAAGCTCGAGAGCTGATCTGGTACTCCGAGAACGTATGTCCACCGTCCGTCGAACGAGCCAGGTACACGTGGACGCCGCTGCCGTCCCCTTCCCGGCGATCGTAATAGATGATGTTCACGCTCCCGTCCACCGGGTCTACGGCCATCCAAGTGAAGAACTGGTCGCGACCGTTCCCGGGTTCATCCTGGTTGACGCGCAAAGGCTCGCTCCAGGTCGCGCCGCCGTCGGTGGAGCGGGAGATGAAAATGTCGGCGTCGCCGTCGCGCCCGTCGTTGTTGCGAAGGTCGGCCCAATTCACGTAAACCGTTCCGCGATGCGGCCCGTCCGATATGTCGGCGGCCGTGACCGGCATACCGTTGGCCCGCGGCAGTCCCTCGATCGCGAAATTCCAACCACCGGGCTGGTCCAGAATGGTGCGCGCATTCTCCCACGTCGCGCCGCCGTCCGGCGAGCTGCTGAACTCGATGCCGCGCGGCCCGCTCCAAGCCATGTAGACGGTGCCATCGGGACCCACCGCCGGCACGGCCCCCTCGACCGTGCCGTCGTCATCGAGGGCGTCGCCACCTCCAGCGGGCAACCGCTGGGGTCGCGAGAAAGTTCTACCGCCGTCGCGGGAATGCACCAGGTAGATGAAGGAGGAGTCGTCGGGTGAGTCGGAGCCGTAGCGGGTGAAGCGGGTCCAGGCAACATAGACGCTCCCCCGATACGGGCTGTCCATCGAGAGATCGACGCCCGGATACGGCTTGTCCTCGAACGGTACGATGCTGTTCAAGTGCTCGATCAGGACGACCTCGTCCTCGTACGTCAGGCCGCCGTCCCCCGAGGCCGCCAGAAAGAGCCCATTGCGCGGAAAGATTCCATCGGGGTTCCGTAGATGCCGGAAACCGAGATACGTGCGGTACACCCGGCCCTCGTGATCGATGACCACGGCATCGTCACCCTGGACTCTGGCGTGTGGGTTCGGCATAGCCACCGCCGTCCAGGTCTTACCCGCATCCCACGACACGTAGGTGAAGTTGGAGATCTTTCGAGCCCGCGGCTCGCTGATCGTCACGACGGCGGACCCGACTATGTGATCGGGGTTCGTCGGATCGATCGCGATCGCCGTCTCTACGGCGCTGTATGGTCCGTTCGTCACTTCGACCGGTAGCGGCAACGCGCCTCGCTCGACGCGCGCCTGGGCGAGCCCGGCCAGCGGCACGAGGCCGCTGACCGCAAAGACGGCAAGCAGGAGTAGAGATACGCGAGACCCCACAGGCCAGACTGCTGCTGTCATACAAGTCCCCCGTCGGCAGCGCACCGCCGCGCTACTCTGTCACCGCGGATCGCGGCCCGGGCGGCATATTCTCCATCAAATACCCGGTGAGCAGCGTGCGCAGGTGCAGGATCGTGCCGCGTCCCTCGAATATGCCGTGCGACCGGTTCGGATACGGCATGATCGTGAATTGCCTGCCCGCGGCCACCAGCGCGTTGATCAGCATTTCCGTCCCCTGGTAGTGGACGTTGTCGTCGCCAGTGCCGTGGACTACTAGAAGGTTACCCTGCAGCTGTTCGGCGAACGTGACCGGCGAGTTCTGCTCGTACGCGTCGCCGGGGCCCTGGGGCAAGCCTGTATAACGTTCCTGGTAGATCGTGTCGTAGAGCCTGATGTCGGGTACCGGCGCCACCGCCATACCCGTGTCGTACACGTCGGGGTAGCGGAACATCACGTTCAGGGTCTGGGAGCCGCCGCCGCTCCATCCCCAGATCCCGATTCGTTCCGCATCGACATACGGCCACTCGGCGATCAACCGCGCCGCCGCGGACTGATCGGCCGAGGCGATGATGCCGATCTTCTTGTAGACGACCTTGCGCCACTCGCGACCCCGCGGCGCCGGTGTGCCCCGGTTGTCCACCGACATCACGATATAGCCCTTCTGAGTGAGCATCAGGTGCCAGAGGTAGGTCGAGCCACCCCACGCATCGCGCGCCGTCTGACCCCACGGCTCTCCGTAGACGTAGAAGAGCACCGGATACTTCTGCGACGGATCGAAATCGGGCGGTCTCATCTCGAAACCGTCGAGGACCACGCCGTCGCCGATATCCACGCGGAAGAACCTGGCGGCGCCGCGTTCCAGCGCTTCGACGGCTGTACGCAAGGACGTGTTCTCGACCAACGTACGCACGACCTCGTGGCCGGGCAGGCGGACGAGCTGCCTGATCGCAGGCACGCCGAAGCGAGAATAGGTATGAAAAGCCCAGCGCCCGTCGGCCGATATCTGGTAGCTGTGGGTGCCCGGCTGGTCTGTGGGGCTGAGGCGTTCCGGCCCCCCGTTGCCGTTCAACCGCTGGCGATACAGGTAGCGCTGGGTTGGGTTCTCGGGCGACGCGATGAAATAGACCCAACCTGCGGCTTCATCGATGTGCAGAATGCTGACGACGTCGAACTCACCGGGCGTGGCGAGCCAGATGTCGTCCTCGGAACGCGATGCGACGTAGAGGTGGCGCCAACCATCACGCTCGCTCACCCAGGTGAACCGCCTGCCGTCGTTCAGCCACTCGAGGTCTTCGACCACATCCAGCCACGCCTTGTCCGTCTCCGTGAGGATCGTGCGGAGCTCGCCTGTTTGCACGTCGGCCAGCAAGAGACGATTCGTGTTCTGCAGGCGATTCATGCGTTGGATAATGAGCTCATCCGAGTTCGCCGCCCATTCCATCCGCGGGATATAGTTGTCACGCGGGTCGCCCGCTATCTCGATCCAGCGCGTGTCGCCACCACTCGCGCCGACCACACCGACACGCACCGCAGAATTCGTCGTACCCGCCTTCGGGTAAGGTACCGTCTTGATCGTCGGGTAGATCGAATCGGTGTTATTGATGAGGTAGAACTCGTGCACGCCCTCGGAGTCGAATTGCCAGTATGCGATCTCTGTACCGTCCGGGCTCCAGCGGAAGCAGTCGCGGAGGAAGAACTCCTCCTCGTACACCCAGTCCGACGTCCCGTTGATCAACTTCTCACCACCATCGCGGGTCAACTGGGTAATCGTACCGCTGGCCAAGTCCTCGACGTAGATGTTGTTGTAATAGACGTAGCCAACCCGGGTCGCGTCCGGCGAGAACTTGGCGAACATCAAGCGTGCCTCATCGAAGTCGGCACCCAGCTGCTGCAACTTCCAGGTCTCGAGATCGAGGACCCAGTAGTCGCCGCGCGTCGCCGCTCGCCATACGCGGCGCGAATTGGTGAAGATCAGCAACTTCGAGCCGTCCTCCGACCACTCGTAGCCCGACACGCGCAGCGGGCTGGAGCCGCCGGCGGGAACCAGGCGTTGTGCCGGGACCATGATCTCACGATCGCCGGTCGCGGGATCGTAGCGCACGATTTCCTGGCCGCCGCGGAATTGGGCCGAAGGCTCGAGCGTCACGTACCCGGACCCGTCGGCCAACCAGCTGGCCGGACCGAAGAACTCACCCCTGAACTCGGCGGACGCGTAGATCCGCTCCAGGGTCAGCAGCGAGGAGTCCTGCGACTGCGCGCTGAGGGGCGCGGCAACGCAGGCGACGAGGGCTAGCGAGCTGAAGTACCGTTTCACTTGGATCTCCTTAGTCTGTGCGGGGCAAATCGAGAGCAGAAATCTAAACCCGATTGCCGCCGGCGCCACGGCCGCCCACTCCTCGTCTAAGCCCAAAGGTCGCCGACGGTGAATCCCTGGGGGAACGGATCCTCCGCGTCCACCACGTACTGGGCGACGCCGGTGATCCAGGCACGGCCGCTCAACGTCGTCAGCACGGCGGGCTGACCACCGACCCGCGTCTCAGCGATGATCCGTCCGGTGAAGATCGTGCCCAGCGGACCTTCGTGGTGAAAGTCATCGCCGACCTTCAGTGCTCCCCGCGCGTGCAGGGTAGCCATCTTAGCGCATGTACCGGTGCCGCACGGTGAGCGGTCGAGCGCGCCGGTCCAGGTATCGGGTTCATCCCAGTCGAGTTCGCCAGTGGCGACGATCACCGCATTCCGGCGAGCCGCCTCACGACTGTGTGGCGGGCCGGAGAGCTGTGAGATCGAGACTCCCGAGATCGCCTCGTTTTCCGGGTGGACTGCGGTCAGCTGCTCGCGAGCCGCCGCTCTGAGCATCGACCCGATCCGAGCGATCGCGCCGCCTTCCTCGGGGAGGAGGCGTAGCCCGAACTGCTCGGCGTCGGCGATGACGTAGAACATGCCGCCGTAAGCCACATCGACAACGACCGTGCCGAGCTGCGGCACCTCGATCTCGGCATCGAGATGCACCGCGAAAGCCGGGACGTTCTCGAACGTCACACTCGTCACTTTGCCGCTCGACACCTCGGCACGGATCGGGATCAGACCTGCGGGCGCCTCCAAGACGAGCTCGGTTACCGGCTCCTCGACAGGCACCATCCCCGTCTCGATCAACACCGTCGCCACGCAGATCGTGTTGCTACCTGACATCGCAGGATACTCGGTCTGCTCCATAATCACGAAACCGGCGTCCGCATCGGGGTGCGTCGCCGGCAGGATCACATTGCAGCAGAGTGCCGGATAGCCACGCGGCTCGCGCAGCATGCGCTTGCGCAGTTCGTCGGCCTGTTCCTCGAGATAGACTTTCTTCTCGAACATCGTCGCGCCGGGCACGTCCAGCACGCCCCCGACGATCACGCGGCCCGGCTCGCCGCAGGCGTGAGTGTCCACCGCTGTGATCATGTTTGACAGACGCATCGGGTCCTCTTCCGTAAGGGTGTAGGCACAAGATGTCAGCGCGCGCAGTCCCTGCGAAAGGACCGAAGCGCGAACCTCAGAGGTAACGTCACGGGCCACCAGCCACTGTGGCCTGAACCACGACAAGCCTGCAAACGGAATCGACCATTTATCTGTCTAAGAGGCTGAGGGGCAGACAACAGGCCGAAACCCGCGCTATTCCTAACTCGTAGGGATGTTCGCGGGCAACGAGCTCACCGAAGATCGAGCTACTGGAGCGCGAGGAGTGTCGGGGTTTAGCTGGCTGTTCTGGCTACTTGTAATCTTCCTATTCGCGGAGAGCTGGGCGCGTGCCTGGGCCCAGTACCGCGGCTCGCAGCCG
>JASFTI010000103.1:0-10455 GCA_050053635.1 Gemmatimonadales bacterium | reverse complement strand
GCACATAATACATATTATGTAACCTAAGCGATCGCCCTGGCAGAGGAGCTGAACACGAAAGGAACTTCGGCGAAGCCGCACCAGCACAATTCCACCTTGACACGTCATTCATTACCAGGGTAAGCTATGAAGTAAGCCCCGCCGAAGTGGTTGGCCACGTTATCTTGAGAGAATCCTCCCCTTTGGATCATGGACGGCTTCGACGACGAATGCGTGGAGTGCAAACACGAACCCGAAAAATGACGAGCAGCGTGGCCCGCCCCGCGCATTTTTTTCTCGGGCCTCGTCGAGTTTAAGACATATCGCGAACCAGTCGCCCTGGACTTCCATCACTCTGCTCCGTCCCGCTTGAAGTTGCCGGGACGGGCCCTAGATTCGGCCAGTAGAGGGCCCGCGGCCCCGGAGAGGTGCGAATCCGCCCGTTCCTCAGACGGTTGCGATCCCGCCTCGAACGCCCAGCCCCTTTTGCCTGCAAGTTGCTCGCGGCACCCAGAACCTCTTGGGGGGCCGCGTATGAGCAGCACCCCCAAGATGGATCTGTATCGCCTCACCCCAGGAGAGATCTCCCAGGTCAATTATCAAGTGCCAGGTCCAGCTCCTGCGTCGGCGTCAGATTCACCGACAACACGACGTCTCCACCGCACCCCAACACCTGAACAGCCCGGCGGTCATGGTTCAGCGTAAACGCTTCTGTCGACTCCACAAGGTACCGTATTCCGTCGCCGTCCAGCGAAGGGATGAGCTTCTGAAGCTCCGCAATCCTGCGCCTTTCTGGGTCCCCACCACAACGTTCTTCGTGCCAGTCACAATAACCTGAATTGTAGCCGCAGTCGTGAGACGGACCCTCAGCGCCTTCGCCATTCGTCTTGACCTTGTGGTACTCCGGATCCTCACAGTTCATATTGCATGAATACGTGCAGTCGTACGGAGCCGCGAGGGTTGCCAGAATACTCCCTACTCGTGCGCGAACTGACGCTTCGGACTCCAAGCCTCGGGCAGCAAGAAAAGCGAGCGGCACTACGATGACGAAGCTCGCCAACAATAGC
This sequence comes from Gemmatimonadales bacterium, assembly GCA_050053635.1. Lineage (GTDB taxonomy): Bacteria > Gemmatimonadota > Gemmatimonadetes > Palauibacterales > KS3-K002. Next base: position 9,409 of record JASFTI010000103.1, on the reverse strand, counting down.
CTTCGTATCAGCGTTCTCGGTTTCATTGTTTTCCCTCCTGACTACGGGCTGGCCTTGATGTCTAGACGATACAGAGCCACTCGCGGAACCATCTCTGCGTCGTATTCTACCATGTTCACGAGGACGGTTCCCCTACGGCTGGCAAGGAAGACCTTCGTCCCGTCCCACCTGACAGTGCCGAGATGCTGTTCAGTCCTCAGGTCGAACATGTCAAGACGAGTATCCCAGTAGCGGTCGGCATCTTCTCTTCTTATAAGCGTTTCAGGCCCAAGCCTTCCCGGGTGGACCCTTCTCCAGTTCGGGTCCGGGACCCTCGTGAGCAGCCACAGCCGCCGGTCTCGACCCATGGCAAAGGCCCGTAGCGAGGAAGGTGGGCCCTCCTGATTATGGACCATGGGTGGGAACCAGTCGAAATCGCCGGTGACCACACGGTTAAGGGACCCGTCGAGCGTCCATTCCTCAAGGCGCAGTCGCCCGACGTATCCCCTCCAGACCGATCGATCCCCAGCTGGCTCCCCAAGAATGATCAGTCTCGCGAACGGCTCCGCCGCGTTCCATTCGCCCTTGAGGGACCCGAAATTCCGCAACACCTCGCCGTCGCTTAGCGAGACCAGATGCAAAGGGTAACCCACCAGGTTAGGCCGCCGGTCCATTGATCCAATCACTACGGTGTCCGCTGAGATCACCCGGAAATCACCGGTCTGAAGATCAATGCGGCTATCTGCAATCAGTTCCCCATCCCGGCTCATCACGACAAACTTCGGGCCCCCGAAGTCGAGCATGACGATGTTGCCATCTGCGAACGCAACAGCAGTGAGGCCCCGAAGCTCGCCTGGACCTCCGCCTTCGCGGCTCAGCACGGCCTGAAACGTTCCTAAAGAATCAAAGAGCTGAACGTGCGTGCCGGTACGTCGGAAGACGGCGTAGCCGCCATTAACCTCATCGAACACGGCGTGGGCGTACTCGGATTCGATCCCTCCAGGTAGGTCGGGATCGCCCAGGCGAAGGTCGAGAACTGCCTCCACCTCGCAGGCCCGGCATCGCTCGAACGAGTTCAGGTCGATGACTTGCTGAGCGCCCAGCGACTTTAGAGCTAGCGCCAAGAAGAGTACGATCGTAGTTTGCATGGCTATCACCTCTCATTCTCGAGCGTTAGGTAAGGCGGCACGAAAGAGTCGACAAAAGTTATAGAACTTCCCACACCTCCTGCTTAACTGTCTCGAGAGGGGCCAGCATTCCGCACCCGAGCGACCCCTCGTCGGTGCAGTGGAAGATCGTCAAGCCAACCGTGCCCCTGCGGATACTGCCCACGCGATTCATGCCTGTGCAGTGAGCGCGCAACCTGGGCTAACCAGCTCCAATGTGTGCATAGTACAGCCCTGCTAGCGCGACGCAAAAGGCTTTACGGAACGTATTACTCCGTCTTCCTTAGAGCTTCTTGGACGGCTGACGCGCTTGGAGCAGCCGCACCTCTGAGCATGACCGCCACGCCGGCGGCGGCGTTAGCGAGGCGCGCAGCATCCTCGAACGGAGCTTCTGCGGCGAGTGCGAGTGTGTAGGCGGCGATCACGGTGTCCCCCGCCCCCGTGACGTCGACGATGTCCTGGGGCTTGGCCACGGGTATGTCCAGGCGCTGCTTGCCCGGCTCGAAGAGCGCCATCCCCTGCTTCCCCCGGGTGACGAGCAGCGCCGCGAGGCGGAGTACGCGTAGGGTCTCGCCGGCCGCCTTATCCAGGACCTCCTGGTCGTCGCCGATCGAGACCCGGGCTAGCCCCTCGAGCTCCGGTTCGTTGGGGGTCGCCGAGGTCGCTCCCGCGAAGTCGTCGAGATCGTAGCGGGAGTCGATGACGCTGACCATGGAGCGCTTGCGGACGACCGAGGCGAAGAGAGCCGGCCGGACGGTGCCGAGTCCGTAGTCGGAGACGATGACGCCGTCGGCGCCCTCGAGCGCCGCCTCGAGCTTCGCGCTCATCCCGTCGTCCGTCACGCCCCTGTAATCGCCGTGGGAGTCGATCCGGATGACCTGCTGTTTCACCGTGTGTAGGCCACCGGCCAGGACCCGCATCTTGATCGCGGTCTCGCCGCCGGATCGCATCTCGATGAACGACGTGTCGACGCCCTGCCCCTCGAGTTGCGCCAGCAGTCGCTTTCCCATCTCGTCGTCGCCCACGGCGCCCACCGGCACCGGCGTGCCACCGAGTGACGCGACGTTCATGACCGCGTTCCCGGCGCAGCCGGGCGTAACTCTGTCCTCTTCTTTTTCGAGGATGAGGACCGGCGCCTCGCGGGATATCCGTGACGTGTCGCCGTACAGCGTGTGATCTGCGACCAGATCGCCCCAGATCACGATCCGCTTCCCTTTGATGGCCGAGAGCCAGCCTAGGAGCTTGTCTTTCATCCCGACTCGCCGTCTCGCGATAATATCCAGTCGACCGCGCCCAACAAGTCGTCGGAGATCTCGTCCGGCTGTTCCGTCCAGTCCGCCGACCAGGCCTCGATCTCGCCCAGACCGTAGCCCGTCTTCACCAGAACGCCCTTCATGCCGACGGCGTGAGCGAAGACGATATCTGAATGCTTGTCGCCCACCATGAACGAGCGGCACACGTCGATCCCCAGGTCTTCACTCGCTGCCTCGATCATCCCCGGCCGCGGCTTACGGCACTCGCAGTCCCGGCGGTAGGGCGGCTCGCCGGCCGTCGGGTGGTGGGGACAGTAATAGATGCCGTCGAGGCGCGCACCACCCTGCGCCAGTATCTCCTCCAGTCGCGCATGGACCCGATGGACCAGCTCTTCCTTGAAGTAACCGCGCGCGACGCCCGCCTGGTTGGTGACCAGGACGGCGAGGAAGTCCGAGTCGTTGATCTTGCCAACCGCTTCGGCGACCCGCGGCAGCAAGCGAAAGCGGTCTACGTGGTTGACGTAGCCCACCTCCTCGCTGACCGTACCGTCGCGATCGAGAAATATCGCCCGGCGCCCCATTACAGCTTTCGAACGATCCTGAGCAAGCGGAGCCACCAGACCTTCCACACGGCCTCGCGGATGATCTTGCCGCTCATCTTGCTCGTGCCTTCGGTGCGATCGGAGAAGATGATCTTGATCTCGCCGATCTTGAAGCCTTTGCGCCAGGCCCGGAAGGTCGTCTCGATCTGGAACGAGTAGCCCTCGGACGTGATCCTATCGAGGTCGATCTCCTCGAGCACCTTGCGACGGTAACATTTGAAGCCGCCCGTCGTATCGGTGAACGGAAGGCCGGTGATGACGCGGGCGTAGCGGTTGGCGAAGTAGCTGAGCAGCAAGCGCGACATCGGCCAGTTGATGACGGTCACGCCCTTCAGGTAACGGGAGCCCAGGACGAGGTCATAGTCCCGTGCGGCTTCGAGGAACTGCGGAATGTGATCCGGGTTGTGCGAGAAGTCCGAGTCCATCTCGAAGACGTACTCGTAGTCGCGGTCCAGCGCCCACTTGAATCCGGCGATGTAGGCGGTCCCCAGCCCCTGCTTGCCCGGACGGTGAACGACATGAATCCGCTCGTCCTCCGCCGCCATCGTGTCCGCCAGCTCGCCCGTTCCGTCCGGCGAGCTGTCGTCGACGATCAGCACGTGGATGCCCGGACCCTGCGAGAGAACCAGCGGAACGATCTGCGGAAGGTTCTCCCGCTCGTTATAGGTCGGCATCACGATCAGCGTTCGCACTGTTCCACCTGTCATCGGACCATGGTCTCCGGGTCCTCGCGCAGCCGGGCCAGGGCCCAGGCGCCGCCGGCCACGCCCAGCGGGACCAGTTCGCCCACCGTCATCCAGATACGTGCGATCACCGCCAACACTGCGGCCGCCGCGCCGCCGCCCCAGGGCGCCAGTAAGACAGCCAACGCGCCCTCCCGTACACCGACACCGGCCGGCGCGAAGAGCGCCGCGTAGCCTAGAAAATAGGCGCCGGCGAAGCCGCCTATGGCTCCGGGCCAGAAAACCGGCGGCAGGGCCGGAAATGAGGCCCAGAGCAGCCCGAACGCAATACCGTAGCCCAGCCAGACCGCCAGATAGAGGGACAGCCAACGGGCCCCGAACCAGCCGCCCAGCGCCGGCACCTCCTGCCCCTCCCCACCCAGCTTGAACGCGATGCGCAACCCCAGACGCAGCGCCGCCGGTACCAGCGTGCCGACGGCCACCAAAACCAGCAGCGCCAGAGCCCAGGGCAACAGATCGCGCGGGTAGCCGGCGCCGATACCGAGGGCCAACCCTGTGGCCGCGACGACCGCCGCCGCTCCCAGGGAGAAGATCTGGCCCAAGACAGCGGACGATGTGGCGACCGGCAGGCTCACACCCCTCTTGCCCGCCAGATAAGCCAGGCCGGCCAGCTGCCAGACCTTACCGGGCAGGTAGCGGCCCAGGTTCGCCAGAAAGAATATTCGGGTCGCGCGGCCGAGGGGCAGCGCCGGGCCGCCCAGGCTCCGGACCATCGCGGCCCAGAGCGTGACGGCATAGACGAATACGGCGAGCAGGACGATCAGCGACGCGACGAAGGCAAGCGGCCGCGGGCGCCAGGACTCGGCGTCGAGGTCGGCGATCTCGCTCCACGAGATGCTCAGCGAGCGAAAGAGGAAATAGGTGACGGCTATTGTGAGCACAACTCTTAGTGCCCACAGCAGCGATCGCTTAAGCGACACAGTCAACCTACCCTCCAATATCCACTATCCAACGCCCGGATCCCCAGCGACTGCGTCAACAGGCAATGACCAATTTCCGATGTCCAGCTGACATGTGGAGATTGGATCTTGGTGACTGTCACTCGAATAGTCCTTGATGACCGATCATTGAGTGTCGGGTTTTGGATATTCAGATCGCCTACGCAGGAACAAGCCCGCCGTGATTAGTCCGACGGCGCCCAGGCCTGATACGAGCGTCGTCCACAGCGCCGCCCGCAACATCGGCGATCGGTACTCGAACCGCACCTCATGCGTTCCGGTCGGTACGCGTACGGCGCGGAGTGTGAGGTTGGCCCGCAGCACCGGTGTGCTCTCGCCATCGATCGTCGCCGTCCAGGCCGGATAGTAGTTGTCGGAGACCACCAGCAGTGCCGGCCCGCTCGTCTCGACTTGCAGCGTCTGGACGTTGACCTCGCGCTCCACCCATTCCACCCGGCCCGTCGCCTCCGCCCTGACACTCAAATCGGGCGCCCGCTCGAGTATCACCGTCCGACTCGGATCGAAGGCGGGATCCTCGAGGCGTGGCAGCGCCAGTGAATCGGGCAGGACCTCGAAGCTCGTTACGAGATACGCCCGCGGCAGCCCGCCGGGCAGCTCGTAGACGAAGCCCGTCCGGCCCCGATACGCTTCCGGCAGCCCGGCGATCGAGGCCTGCGCGCCCGAGACGAGGTAACGAACGTTGAGCAATTGGAGGATCCGTCCCGAGAACAGCCGCTGCCCTCCCGTCAGGTCGAGGTAGCGGCCCAGCTCGTTGCCGTGGTGACCGGCGACCTGTTCGATGCCGTAGAAGGCGAAGTGGTTCGATCCCTGCATCGTGTTCGGCAACCGCAACACGCGGAACGGAACACCGTAGCTCTGCTGCCTGAGCAGGAACTCCGTTACGTCGTCTCTCGGGTAGATAAGGTTCGCATCGATGACCCGCACGTAACGTGTGTCGACACGGGCCAGATCGAACACGCTGAGTATGACCAGCGCGCCCACGAAGGCCGCTTCCGGTACCTTGCCCAACGTGCGCAGCTGCCAGGCTCCCGCCGTCAGCGCTGCAAACAGCACGCTCAGCCACAGCCCACGCTCGATGTTCGGGAGGTTCGACTCGAGCGCCGCCGCCTTCGCCGGCTCGATGCCCCGGTACAGGAGGCTGACCCAGAGGTCGGTCAGCACGCCGGTGGCGCCCAGAACCGCCAGTACCAGCAGAGCACCGCAGGCACCCCAGAGGTAGCGCGTGATCTTGCGAGCCCGCTCGCTCCAGTCGCCCTCCCCCTCACCCTGTTTCGCACCCTCCAGCCCCAGCGCCGCGGCCGTGATCACCGCGATGGCGAAGATGAACATGATGCTACTGGGCGCGCGGAATTGCCTGACGCCGGGCATCAGCCAGTAGAACAGCCGGAAGAGCGGTGTTGTCGCGCCCACGGCGTAGATGAGGCTCACCGCCGCTAGGCCCGCGAACAGCCACGCCTCGCCCCGTCGCCGGCCGACCAGAAAGGCGAGCGGCAACAGCAGCAAGGGAATCAGGCCGGCGTACTCGTGATTCAGCTTGAACGGGTTACGCCCCCAATACGTGGCGACGCGCCCCTCGTCGGTCGACATATTGACGCCGACGAACTCGGGCACGACGAGCGCGAAGACTTCTTCCGGGTGGAGCGACCATGAGGTCGAGTAGGCGTAGCCCGTGGCCTCTTCCGCGCCGGTCGTCTTCGCCACTCGCTGCGAGTACTGGGTCAGATAGGTGACGGGCGTCCACAGTTGCACTGCACCGATGGCTAGCGCTCCGATGACTCCGGCGACGGCGAAGCCGCCGAAGCGTCTCACCACGCGCCCTGTCGTCTCGCCGCTGCGCCGTGCCTGGACGAGCCTGTAGGCTGCGAGGATCGCCAACCCCCAGGTCGTGAAGTAGGCGAGCTGCATGTGGGCGGTGAAGATGAGCAACGCCACGGTGAGTGCCAGTGTAGCGAACCGCCAGGCGCCGCCCCGGGTGATCGACCAGTCGGTGACCCAGAGCGCCAGCGGAGCCAGCGCCGTCACGAACAGCTTCCCGTCATGGCCCGGGAAGACGAGGGTGACCAGGACCGGGGCCATCATGTAGGCGACGCCGCCCCAAGTCGCGATCGGCCGGCTGATCTTCAGGTGTCGGAGCCAGCCGTAGGTAACCACCCCGGCGAGGAAGACGTGGAGCACGATCTTCCAGCCCATGGCCCGGTGGGCCGGCATGATGAAGCTCAGGATCGTGGTCGGATAGAAGATGTCACCGTGCATCGCGTCGACGAACGGCAAACCACCGTAGATATAGGGGTTCCATAGCGGGAAAGTCCCGGATCGGACCATCTCGGCGTACCAGTGCCGTGCGTAATAGCCCAGCGCTCCGACGTCGGTCCCGAACAGCAGGCCGCTCGAGACGATAAACTCCCGGAATAGAAAGACCGCGAGCGCGCCGAATACGGCGTACGGCGCCCAGCCCGGCAGCCAGGCCGACTCCGGCGGCGGACTAGCCCCTTCGAACTTCTTTCGCTTCATCGAGCAATCCGTTGTAGATCTCGAGGTGTCGTTCGACCATCCGGTTGATACTCCAGTTCTCCACGACCCGGCGCCTGGCTTCACGTCCCAGCTCTCGCAGGTCGGATCTCCTCAGCATTGTGACCACGGCGTTGGCGAGCGCTATGGGGTTCTTCGGTTCGACCAGCGCGCCGACGCCCTCATCGATGATCTCGGGCAACCCACCGACCCGGGAGGCGGCGACGGGGAGGGCGCAGGCCATCGCCTCGAGCGCCGCGATCGATGTCGCCTCCATTAGCGACGGTATGATTGCCAGGTCCGCGTCCCGCAACAGGTCCGGCATTTCCTCGTTCGGGCGCGCGCCAAGAAACTCGATACGGTCGCTGACCCCCAGCTCTATCGCCAGGCTCTTCAACCTCTCGCGCTCGGGACCGTCGCCCACGATACGCGCCTCGACATCGAGTTCGGCCGCGATGCGCGGCATCGCGCGCACGAAGTACTCCACCCCGTTCTTCGGGAACAGACGGCGCGGAACCACGATCCGAAATCGGCCACTCGCTTCCCCGCCCTCGCCTGGGGCGAAACGATCGGTGTCCACCGCGTTCGTCATGACTTCCGAGCGTGGGTGCGGCTCGATCTCCAGCGCCACGCTAAGGATCTCCTCGCTCGTCGCCAACAGGTAGTCCGCCGAACCGATGATCCGGGCGAATATCCTGCGCCAGCGTGGCTCCCCAGCCCGCATCAGGAAGTGGCTCGTGTGAAGCGTCACCACCAGCGGACGACGGCCCACCCGCCCCCCGATTATCGCCGGCAGCGCGCTGGCGAAGGTGTGTGCATGCACGACGTCGGCCTTACGCGCCAGTCGTAGGTGGACAGGAATCGTGCCCGCGCTGTGTACGACCCAACCAAACGGATGCTTCCCCGGCATCCACACCCGGCGAACGTTGACGCCACCCAGCCGCTCCCTTCTCGGGGCCCCACGCTGCGAGCGCGACGTCAGCATATCGACGTAGTGGCCGCGCCTGGCAAGCCCCTCGGCAAGTCCGGCGACATGGCTCTCGAGTCCGCCGACCTCCGGTGGGTAGTAAAGGCACTGCAGCAGGACTCTCAGTGCCAATCCTCCGTCTGACGGGGCACACCCAGTAGCCGGTGCAGAAGGATATCCGCGATGCGCTCGCCGGCGCGTCCGTCACCGTACGGGTTCTTCGCCTGCGCCATCCGGCTATGCGCTTCACGATCGTCCAGCAGTTCCCCAGCCTGCCCGACGATGAGCTCGCGCGACGTACCCACCAGTCGCGCCACTCCCGCCTCGACGCCCTCCGGTCGTTCGGTCACATCTCGGAGAACGAGTACCGGTACACCGAACGACGGCGCTTCCTCCTGGATGCCACCCGAATCGGTCAGGACGAGCCACGAGCGGGCCAGTACCTGTACGAGATCGGAGTAGGAGAGCGGCGCCAGAAGTCTGAAGTTCGGCAGTCCCGACAGCAGCTCATGCGCTGGCCCCTGCACGCTGGGGTTCGGGTGAACCGGGTAGACGAACATGTCATCGGGGTGCGACTCGGCCAGCGCCCGTAGCGCGGCGAACGCCTCGCGCAGCGGGGCACCGAAGGCTTCGCGCCGGTGTGCCGTCACGAGAACAATTCGTCGTCCCGAATCGAGAATTCCCTTCAGCTCCGCATCACCGACCGGCGCTCCCGACCCGGCTAGCGCTTTCACGGCGTCGATCACCGTGTTTCCCGTCACGTTGATCCGCTCTTCGGCGACGCCTTCGGCCAGCAAGTTCGCCCGCGCCCCCGCCGTCGGCGCGAAGTAATGGTCCGTCGCCACGTCGGTGAGCCGTCGGAAGAGCTCCTCGGGGAACGGCGCCCATTTGTTCCGCGAGCGAAGGCCCGCTTCGACGTGAGCGATCTGGGTACGCTCGAAGAAGCCGGCCAGCGCCCCGAAGAAGACCGTGGCCGTGTCCCCTTCGACGACGACCACGTCCGGTTTCAGCGACCGCAACAGCGGTCGCAGACCGCGCAGGCACTCGACCCCGATGTCGTAGAGATCCTGATCCGGACGCATGATCTCCAGATCGTCATCGACCGCCATCTCCAAGCTCGCCAGCGCGCCGTCGAGCAGATCGTCGTGCTGCCCCGTCGAGATCACTCGAACCTCGACCCCGTCCTCACGGGCACGCAAGGCACGGGCGACCGGCGCCAGCTTGATCGCCTC
>JASFTI010000102.1:0-10466 GCA_050053635.1 Gemmatimonadales bacterium | reverse complement strand
ACTGGGGGTTGCCTGGCCGGGACGGTATGCTGCTTTCACCGTACTCGTACAGTTACGACCATATCGGCTATCGTTTCGGCACCGAGCGGATCGCGCTGACCGGGCTCTACGCGCCGTTCAACGACTTTTCGGGCGATACGGCCCGCTATTTCTCGTCCCATCGCTTCGATTGGCGGCTGCGCGACAACCTGCAGATCGCGGTGGGCGAGTCGGTGATCTGGGGTGGCCCGGACCGCAGGATCGACTTCAACCTGGTGAACCCGGTGGGCGTCTGGGAGATCAGCGGCAGCAGTGAGGGGCACGAGAGGAACGCCCTGGGTATGGCGGAGCTCTGGTGGCGGCCCTGGAGGAAGCTCGTGACCTACGGCGCGTTCGTGGTGGACAATACTTCGGTGGGCGACGAGGAGCAGGGCAAGCAGTCCGGGTTCAACCAGTGGGCGGCGGCGCTCGGCGCGCAGCTCCCCTCGCTGGCGTCGAACCTGGCGTTACGCGGCGACCTCACGGTGGTCAACAGCCTGGCGTACCGCAGCCGGGTCGACTTCTGGGAGTACTACGCCCTGGACGGCATCGGGCTCGCCCAGGACAAAGTGGATATGATCCTCGTGTCGCTACAGGGGGACTGGTACCCGCGGTCCGGACTGGTGGTGAGCCCGCGACTGGATTTCATGTGGAAGGGCGAGGACGAGATTACGGACGAGTTCCCGGAGGACGCCTTCACCAGGCCCGACAAGTTGCTGATCGGAGTGATCGAGAGGACGATCCGGCCGGCTGTGGCCGGCCGCTGGTTCACGCCGCGCGGCGTGCTGCCCTGGCACAATGTGGTCCTGGAGTTGGAGTGGGACCTCGGCCTCAACCTCGTGAAGAACGACGACCACATCGTCAGCGATTGGGATGTGGAGCCGGTAGGGCGCATCCAGGCCGACGTGCGCGTGCGAATCTAACCGCACTACCAATAGAGCAGGAAGCGACCGTGGCCGCCGTCGAAGTTCGGCGAGCGGCCGTCCCCATCCAGATCGAGGTTCGAGCCGAGTAGCAGCAAGGCGCGCTCGCCGAACTGCCAGCCGAAATCGAATCGCAGGCGCGAGTGGTCGCTATCGGTCGCGCCGGGCAGCCGGTCCGTGCCGATGACGTCGCGCGCCACGAAATCGAGGGCGAGGTCCCCGCGGAAACCGGAGGGGGCGCGGTAAGTCACCAGTAGGCGACCGGCCCAGCTGCGGTCTTCGTAGTTCACGTCGGACGTCTCATCGACTGGCGGCTGCAGCTGAACCCAATGGCCCAGATCGGTCGCCAAAACCGCCTCCTTGTAAAGCCGATCCTCGGTTCGCCAGACCCTGGACAGCCACCCTTCCGCCGTGAAGCGACCGCTCAACCGCTGGATACCGTAGATGCGCAGCCGCCAGGTCGCCTCGGTCAGGTCGAAGGCGTCCTCCGGCCGGCCGTCCGGCAACGGCGAGCGGTCGAGCCGCGCCCGTACCCAGGTCGCCAGGCCACCGATCGCCGTGCGCGCCGACGGTGTCCACTCCAGCAGGCCGCCGGCGTAGGCATAGCGCTCGTCCTGAGTGAAGCCCTGGCCGGGATTCGACTGCGATTCGACGGCCACCGACGTCGGGGTGAGGACGAGCCCGTATCCTTCGATGCGTAGACGACGCCCCAGCGGCAGGTCGAGGCTCACGCGTGCCGTGTAGGGGTGTGAGGTGTAGTCGAGCGCCGTGTCCGCGATGCTGGGGCTCACCTCGAGGCTCTGGTAGATGAAGTCGGAGAAGAGGTCGAGGGCGGCGAAAGCGACGGTGACCGTGCCCGGCCCGGCCATCCAGGTGAAGCCGAGCTCGAGATCGGTCTCCGGCTTCTTGGCCTTCAACGTGCCCATCAGAAAGGCTCTGGCTCGCCGCTCGAACAACCGCCTGCGAAACTCGATGCGTATCAGGTTCCGGTCGGCCTCGAGCGTCTCGTCGTGGGTGAAGCGGACGTTGGTGGCCCACGCACCGCCCAGCGGTACCGTGGCGGTGAAATCGCCGTGCTGTACCAGGCGCAGGTGGTTGATGCTACCGGCCCAGAACCGCACCCCGTTCTCGCGCCGGTACCATTCGTAGGTTTCGCCCAGCGAGAAAGTCGACGAGATGAGATCGAGCGGATACTCGGAGTCCATCTTCTCGTTGAAGCGCTGCAGGATGCCCCGATCGCTGGTGCGACCGAAGAAGCTGCCACCGCGGTCGAAGATCGCCAGGCGGGCCTGCTCCTCCCAACCGCGCAGGGTGGCGTGCGCCGAGCAGAAGACGTCATCCTGCCCCAACGCGACTTTCGGAATGGAGGCCAGCAGGAGGAAGATCGCCAGGGTTAGGACCAGACCTACGCGTGGCATTTGCGCACCGTCTACGGCTCGGGCTAACATTGCGCGGCCCGCCTCGGGCACATCGATCAGGGACCCTGAATCCAGAAGAGCGTGAGTTGAGCTCTATCGTTAGACATCGACGCCATGTCCTCGGCGCTTACATCATCGTGCTACTGGGCATCACGCTCGCGCCGCTGCCCAGCACCGAAGGATTCGTCGAGGTCCTTCCTTATCTCGACGCAGTCGCCGGCGTTCTCGACAAGATCGTTCACGCCGTGCTGTTCGGCGGCTTGACTCTTCTCGTTCTCTGGAATCTCGGATGGAGCGGTCGGCATGGAGCGCTGCTGCGGGCCGTCGGGCTGGCGCTGGTGGGCGCGGCTCTCGTCGAGGTGCTTCAAGGCCCGCTCCCCTATCGCCATGGCGACCTCCTCGACTTCGCAGCCGGGAGCGCGGGCGCCCTGGCGGTTGCAGTCGTCGTCGCCGTGCAGCTCCGCAGGCAGTGAGGGCAGACGCCGCCGCGCGACACGTAACCGAACATCGCAGCCTTCTGAGCCTTACCTCCCTCCCTTACGAGCGCGGCTTCTCCTTCCGCTCGGCGGTCTTGCGACCGCGCCAACCCCGCTTCATGTCCGAGGGCTTAGCGCTCTCGGTCACCTGACCCATGAGCTCGGAGATCTCCTTCTCGATCTCGTGGATCCGCAGCTGCCCGACCGCCAGGTTGACCCCGCCGCTGCTCACCCCCTGACAGACCGTGTGAAACTCGCGGATCTTCTTCAACAGGACGTTCACCCAGTGGCGGAAGAGGTGGTCCTGGCGACGCTCGTCGAGGCCCGATGGCGGTCCCTCGACGGCGGTCTCTCTGCCGGCCGAGAGGGCGCTGCGTGCCAACAGGAGCGCGATAACGAGTCCGATGACCACGCGGACCAGGGTGTCGTCGACGAGTGCGAGTACGACCCCCAGGGCCACGACTTCCAGCACGATCAACGGGCCGCGCAGATTATCGTCCATTGACTCTCTCCCTTCATCAAGGGCGGGGCGAAGAGCCTCGACATCTCCCTTATTAGCTTTGGTACCGGGCTTCTCAATATAGCCCGACGCTCGGCGACGGGCCACCGGCGGCCGACGGGCGCCTGCCCGGTTTCCGGAGCCAAGCTGACTCGGGGGGAAGCGGCGATTCGGTCAGGCTGACCGAATCGGCGCTGCGGCAGAGTCGCGATGCCTTGGGACGACAAGGGCTTAGGCGGCCGGACCGTGGCACCGAATCTGCAATAGCGAGGGGTGCGGGAACACCTCAGTCCCTATGTCCAGAGCCTCCTGCGGGCGTGGTTGGAGTCAAAAGTGAATTTGGGGATCGAACTAGAGCGTGAGGTCTCGCCCGCCATATACCTCTGGGATCGCAAGTCGGAGTTTCCTACCTTTGCCGAAGGCGACGCGGTGGAGGCTGCAATCGAGACGGGAGTGGCGCTCGAGCAGCTGGAGTTCGGCCGGGCCCGACGTCGCTGGCGCAGCGTTGTGACTGCGGCCCGGGAGGCCGGCCGCGCGGCGCGCAGCCAGGGGCTGACGCCTCGGCGCCTGATCGCCGACATAGACCGGGTTCGTCAAGCGATGGAAGACGTCCTGTTCGACGGACGGCTCCCTCCCGATTTGGCGGCCGCCGGCGCTCGGTGCATGGCGAAGATGTGCGCTCGGGTCCTCGATCATGCCCTTCGCACCTACTGGCAGGTTGAGATCGACGCCAGTCCTACCTGAGGTGCCGGATCCCGCCCTATCACACCCTAGTACTTGCAACCTGCCACGGGGCTGGCATCTTTTTGCAGCATGGGACGCGCATCATGGGATGACCTGGAGGTCGCGATGCAGGGAAATGCTCTGAGGGCTGTATGGGCGGCGGGGTTTCTCGTCCTGGGTTTCGGCCTGCTGGCCGGTTGTGGGAAGCAGGTTCGTCGAATCGATCCCGAGACCACCACCGACCTGAGCGGGTTCTGGAACGACACCGATTCACGGTTGGTCGCTGATGACATGATCAGCGATGCCCTCACTCATCCGTGGATCCAGCAGCACGCGATCGACTACGACGCGAAGCCGGTCGTCATCGTGGGAACGGTGCGCAACCGGAGCATGGAGCACATAGCCACCGGCACGTTCATCCGCGACCTGGAGCGCGCGTTCGTGAACTCGGGGCAGGTGCGAGTCGTCGCCAATCCGTGGGAACGAGAGGAGATCCGTGACGAGCGCGGGGAGCAGCAGTATTGGGCGCGTGAGGAAACGCGCGCGCGGCTCCGTGCCGAAACGGGCGCCGACTACATGCTGAACGGTGACATCGATGTGATCGTCGACAGGGAAGGCGGCCGCGAGGTGAAGTTCTACCAGGTGGACCTCTTCCTCACGCACATCGAGACAAACGAGCGCGCCTGGGTCGGCCAGACCAAGATCAAGAAAGAGATCTCGCGCAGCGGCATCGGCTTCTAGCTATGCGCTGCGTGTCGGCCCTGTTACTCGGGGGCCTCTTTGCGCTGGCGGGGTGTGCAGGCCACGCCGGCACCATGTACGATGTCCGATCGGCCCTCTTGCATAACGATCTGGAGGACGCGCGGGCGATCCTCGCCGAGGCGGGGCGGGGAACCGACGATCTGCTGTTTGCCCTCGAAGACGGCTTGCTCCTCCATCTGGCGGGCGACCCCGAACTCTCCAACTCACGGTTCGAGTTCGCCGAACGACGAGTAGACGATCTGTATACGAAGAGCATCACGCGAGCCGTCCTTTCCCTCGTCACCTCCGACCTGATCCTCAAGTTCGAGCCGCGCGGTATCGAGAACTTCCTCGTCAACTATTACCGGGCGCTCAACTACCTGCAGCTCGGTCAGTGGGGCGAAGCTGCGGTCGAGTGGCGCAGGCTGGCGTCGAAGCTGCAGTTCAGCCGGGCGCAGGGTGACGCGCCTTACCTCGACCCGCCATTCTTCAATTATCTGGCCGGGCTGGGCCTCGAGCTCGACGATCCCAATGACGCCTACATCTCGCTGCGGCTCGCCGAAGCCGGCTACCGTGAACTGGGCGGCCGACCGCCCGACGATCTGGTCGCTGATCTGATGCGGCTGGCTGCCCAGCTCGGTTTTGGCGATCACCTCCAGCTGTACCGCAACCGCTACGGCGATCGGCTGGACCGTGCCGATGGGTGGCGCCGCGACGATTGGGGTGAAGTCGTCGTGCTGGTCGAGGACGGTCTGGTGGCGCCGATAACGGAGCTGAACGCGTACGTACCGGTCATCGCGGAGCGGGCGGCGGTCGCCCTGGGTGAGGACCGAGATCTGCAGGTCGGGCTGGCCGAGATACTGGCTCACGAGTATTGGGAGGGCGACTACCGGGGCGTCGGCGAGCGTCACGCCGAGCGGAAGGGGGTGGCGTACGTACTGCCACTCTCTTTTCCCGTCTACGGTCGGGGTGAGGCGGCGATCCAGCGACTGGCCGCGGTGGCGGCGGCGGACACGGTTGCAGCCGAGCCGCTGCTTGGGGTGAGCGACCTTCAACGGGCGGCATTCGAGGATCGGCTGCTGGGCATCTATGCGAAGACGATAGCACGGGCGCTGATCAAGTACGCGGCGGCGGCGAAGCTGAAAGGAGAAGCGGAGGAGGAAGGTGGCGAAGCGGCGGGCGAGGTGGTGGGGTTTCTGGCGAACATTGTGAACGTGGCGACCGAGCGTGCCGATACCCGGGCCTGGCTCGGACTGCCGCACAGGATCTGGATCTCGCGGCTCGTGCTACCGGCCGGGCACCACGAGCTGGGAATCCTGATCGACGGTCGCGAGGAGATCTCGCTCGGCACTCTGGACGTGTACGCCGGAGAGCGCATCTTTGTGAGCTATCGCGTCTTTTAACCGGCCGAGAACTGTGTTTGCTCGATTCTCGCACCTCGTCGTCAGGGCCGCCGTGTGGGCGCTCGACCACTTCTACGAGGTCGGCCAGCTGGGCCGCAGGATCCCGGTCGGCCCCATCCTGATCATCGCTAACCACCCGAACAGCATGATGGACGGGCTGGTCGTGCTGAAGATCGCCGGCAGGCCGGTCCGGCCGCTCGCCCGGGCCCCGCTGTTCGAGCAGCCGCTGCTGGGACACTTGCTGCGGGGCATGCAGGCCCTGCCCGTGTATCGACCGCAGGATTTCCCCGGAGAGACGTGGAAGAACGATGAGACGTTCGAGGGTGCAGTACGGGCGCTGCAATGCCACGAGGCGGTGCTGATCTTCCCCGAAGGGCTCAGCCACTCGGAGGCGCGGATCGCCCGGATGAAGACGGGCGCGGCCCGCCTCGCCTTCGCGGCCGAGGAGGCGGCCGCTTGGAAGCTGGGTCTGCGAATCGTCCCGGTCGGGCTCACCTACCACCGCAAGCATGCCGTCCGCGGTCGCGTGGCGGCGGCCGTAGGCCGGCCCCTCGAGGTAGCCAGCTGGCGTGAGATGCGACATCGCGATGAGTGGGCTGCCGTAGAGTCGCTGACCGCGACGATGCGTGAGGCGCTCGAACAGGTCACCTTGAACCTCCCGACCCAGGAGGATCGAGTACTGATCGATACCGCCGACGCCCTCTACGCCGCCGAAAAACGGTTGGAGAAACCGCGATCCCCTCAGCCGCTGGCGCCGCGGTTGCCGCGGTTGCAGCAGTTCGCTCGGGCCCTGGCCTGGCTGCAGGTCGTCGACCCGGAGCGCTACGAGCGGCTCACCGATTCGGTGCGCACCTATCGCCAGAGACTTGCCGCCCTGGGCGTCGCGGAGGGCGAGTTGCCGGAGCGCTTCACTCCCTGGAGCGTGACCCGCTACACCCTGACCCAGTTCCTCGTGCTACTCGTGGGCTTGCCCCTGGCCGCGCTCGGCACCGTCGCCTGGTATCTGCCGTTCAAGTCTCCGCGAGTGACTCTCCGCCTCTACCGGCCCGCCTATGAGGCCGTGGCATCGCTGAAGCTGGCCACAGCCCTCATCGCCTTTCCCGCCACCTACGCCGTGTGGCTGGCCGCCGCCTGGTCCGCCGGTGGCCTATTTGTAACCCTCACCGCCGCAATCGTTTTGCCGGCGGTCGGCATCGTCGCCCTCCGCTGGCGCGACCGCTGGGGGAGGGTCCGCGAGGACGCTCGCATCTTCTGGAGGGCCATTCGCAAGCGAGAGCTGCACGATCAAATCGTCGCGGCCCGCCGTGCGCTGGTCGAGGAGTTCGACGCCGTGGCCGAGCGCTGGCGGGCGGAACGGCGCGAGCGGCAGCGCCAACCCGTCTGATGCGTGCAGGTCGAATCTCCCAAACGCTCTGAGACCAACGACTTCGGGGCCGGTCTCCGTCGGTCAGAATTACCGGCAACTCGGACCCCGCCGGCCTTTCTGTCCGAACCCGCTCCGGTGTGGCTCAGGCCACAGAACCGTGCAATATATTATGGATCTTGTAGTTAAGGCGCCCACACTCCGGCTCACTGCCTGGCAGAGTTCGTGCCCTGCTGCGCTTCGACGGCGAGGTTCGTTCAGTGGTGACCAGGGAGTAAGAGGTTAGCAGCGATCATGTGGAGCCGGCATAATGTAGTGTGGTTGAGGCGACGTTGGGCGAGTGACGGTGACGACCCCGGTCGGGCGGCGCGGTGGAGCGTAACTGGAAACGGCTCGGACCCGGGCCAGCAACGCCAGCGGCGCTCCGAGGGGGTCAAGCGCGAGTTCCTGGCCCGGGCCATCGTCATCGACTGCCCTCACGCCGACTGTGACGGTATGTTGCTGACGGGTGCCCGGGAGATCGAGCGTCTGGGCGGCAGCGGTGCGCGGCTGGTGTTCCGCTGCACGCGGGAGCCCGAATCTCACGAAGTCACGGTGACGATGGATCCGTATACTGCGGAAGAGGTCGAGCGGTTGAAGGCGGCCCTATACCGTGGTGAGGCGCTGGGGTGTGTGCGGTGTGGCACGCTGCTGGAATTGGGGTCGGTATCATCGCAAGATGGATGGGCGAAGTCGCTCGACAGTTCGGCGGCCTTCTACTGTGCGTGGTGTGGTGTGAGGTGGGAGGCGCCGGCCGAGTTGAGCAAGCCAGCCGGTTAAGGTGAGAAGGAGCCCAGCATCATGAAAGTTGAGAAGGCGGCGGCGCAGGATCTTCGCGGGATAGCGGCGAACACGGTGAGGGACCTCGCGCTCGGCTTGCGACTCGCACTGCTGCGCATGGAGAGCTTCGAGCCGGGCCAGGGTAAGGACGCGGCCCGCGAGTTGGCGGAGCAGCTGTCGGCCTCCGCGCGGCGGGCGGTGGAGCTCTACTACTTGGAGTCGCTGACCCAGGCTGTGGCGATGAGTGAAGGTCCTCTGCAGGTGCGGAGGAAGAGCGAGCTGGAGTTCGAAGAACCGGATGAAGCGGTAGAGATCCAGCGGCTCAAGAGTGACGTCACGGGCTGCTACAACAGGTTGGGGTTCACGCTGCTCTTGGAATGCGAGCTGGAGCGAGCGCGGCGTCGCGGTCTGCCGCTCTCCCTAGCGATCTTCAAGCTCGATCCACCGGACGAGGAACTGGTTCGCGAGGTAGCGGAGCAGGGCCGCGAGTGCTGTCGGCTGCTCGACGTGCTCGGCACCTTTGATGACCGCGCAGTTGGGATGTTACTGCCCGACACCGGCCCCGAGGGGACACAGGTCGCGGCCCAGCGTGTGCTGTCTTCCTATTTGTCGGCGCGTGAGCTTGAGGGCGATGCGGGCTCGGAACGTCTGCTAATCGGCGTGGCCAGCCATCCCGATGATGGGGATAGCTACCAGGCATTGCTCGCCAAGGCGGATGAGCGGGCGGGCGGAAGCTCGCTGCTGAAGGAAACGGTGGAGGTGGGCTAGCGGTCGCCGCCGGCGAACCCGATGGTGCAGAGGGCGGCTGCGGCCGCCCTTTTTCCGGTCTTCTCTGAACATCGAAGATTGAACATCGCACGTCGAACGTCGAAGGGAACTTCGGCCTTCGATGTTCTTCAGGTCTTGGTCCGCGCCAGAAGCACCAGCCCGACCCCCAGAAACAGCGTGTTGGGCAGCCAGGCGGCTGCGATTGGAGGGATGATTCCGCCCGCGCCCATCCCCTGGGAGATGCGGACGGTGATCAGGTAGAGGAGTACGGTGGCCAGGGCTATGCCGATTCCCATGGCCGGGCCACGGCCACCGGTGGCCATCCCCAGCGCCGCGCCGAAGAGTACCACGATCAGGCAGGCGATGGGGAAGGCGATCTTCAGCTCGCGCTCGACGATCAGCTTGCGCGCGTCGCCGCCCGAGCGCTGAATCGATTCGATAAACGTGCCGAGCTCGCGGTAGTCCATCTCTTCCGGATCCTTCGGCTCGGCGAGAAGCGCCTGCGGCGACTCCGAGAAATCGCGCTGGTAGAGCGAGTCGAACGCGAAGCTGACGGCTTGGTCTCTCTCTGGGAAGTAGTGGAGGAGGCCGCGGCGCAGCTGCCAGCGCCCTTCCGTCCACATCGCCACCGGCGCGAAGATCCTGTAGGTCGGATACTCCGGCCCGGTTCCCTCGCGGTCGATGACGATGTCGTCGATGCGGCCCGTGGCCGCCACGAGTCGTCGCACCGTGTAGGCGCGGCCGCCGTCGGCACCGTAGACGAACCTCGTACGCATGCTGCGGCTTCTCCCCCCGCGCTCGCCCAGCGCCTCGGCCCGCAGACGGTTGGTCACCGGTACCAGCTCGCCGAGCGCCAGGCCGGCGGTGCTCACCAGGGCGCCGAGCACGATCAGCGGCGCGATGACCCGGTAAAAGCTGATTCCACTCGCCTTCGCCGCCGTCACCTCGAAGTTGCGGCTCATCAGGGCGACCGTGAACACGGCGCCGAACAGGCTGGCGACGGGGAACGCCAGGCCCATCTGGTAAGGAAAATCGTACAGGTAGGCGAGAAATATCTGCTGGAAGGTGAGGCCGCGGGCGAGATAGCTGTCGATGTCGTCGGTTAGCTTGATGATCATGAACATCAGCGGCGCCCCGACGACAACGATCAAGAAGACCTTGAGGTAAAGGCCGGCCACGTAGCGGTCGAGCGTCCTCATTCGGCGGGCCTCTCCACTTGGGCCTCGTCTGCCGCGTCGCCCGGCGAGGGGGCGAACAGACCGCGCAAGCGGCCGAAAACCGGGTGGGCTCGCCGGGTGCCGGAGCGCGAGACCGT
>JASFTI010000101.1:0-10649 GCA_050053635.1 Gemmatimonadales bacterium | reverse complement strand
GGTACTTCCTCCTGTGTCTCGTCAAATCCTAGCTTGCTACCAATTGTACAATGAGTTGAACGATTTGTAAAGTGAATACACCTCGCCTATAATCTGCCTGCCTCGGGCTTCGTGGACGACCTGCTATCAGGACAGCTTTGCATCGGGAGACGACAGTGATCGATTGTGGGCTGCCGTGCTCTGGAAGTTGGGTGATGATGAAGACGCTTGAGGCGTATGGCCGGCAAGTGCCCACCGACGACGTGATAGAGCCCGAGTCGGACAATCCAGATGGCTACTACGAGTTCGAGCGGGCGAAACAGACCGAGCGCGACAGATCTTGGCGGAACTTGGGCGGGGCAGCGTGGCATTATGTGGCGTACGACGGAGATGATCATCGCGCCTCGGTGTAGGATGCCGGTGAGGCGCGGCGGACTCGCCGACCAGGTCAGCCGCCAGAAGACGGCTGCGCTCTTCCGCAGACACTTGAAGCACGTCCAGGAGCGGCTCGCTGAGCGACGCGGTTCCAGAGTCATCGGCGCTAGCTTCAACGAGGTGTTGGACAGCCTGGTCGAGGAGGCGGGGCGGTTGGGTCGCTCTATTGGCGGTGGCCTAGGCGTGACGGCCACGACGACCGCCGTCCACTGGACTCCGCATCGACGAAGGCAGCAGCACATGGCTCCTGCCTCCTAGGTCGATGGGAGTCTGGAGAGAGGGAGTGTTTGCTGTCGGCAGCGCGAACTGCGACTGTGTCCTTGACTGAACCGGCTGGGATCAAGGAAGGAACTAGCGTCCGCGAGGAGACAAGGGCCGTTGTGACGGGCAAGTGTGATCGCTACACTGCTGCGGGTGGCGTTGTGGTGCACGACCAGTGCGTTCTGGTGCTTCGCCGCCCGAGCCTAGGCGAGATTCGCTTGCCCAAAGGCCACGTGCAGGACGGAGAGTCGGTGCAGGAGGCGGCCCTTCGCGAGACAACGGAGGAGACCGGCTGCACTCACCTGACGGTGGAAGCCGATCTCGGCACTCAACTCGTAGAGTTTGATCATCAGGGACGGCACGTGGTCCGCACCGAGCGGTGCTTCCTGATGGCGCTTGCGCCCAATTCGACAGTCTCCCCCGATCTGAGCGAGAAGCAGTTCGATCCTGTATGGCTGGCCTGGGAGGAGGCCGTGTGCCAGCTTACCTTTGCGGCGGAGCGGAATTGGGTCGAGCGGGCGAGGAAGAAAGCGATGGACCTGGGAGGTCAGGGTGAGGGTAGAGTCGGGGAACGAGGTGCACGAGCGGGCCTGGGAGGGGAGTGAAATGCGGCCCTGCTTCCCGGGAGCATGGGCTTTCCGAGGTCGGCGAAGTCTAGCAAGGACCTCCAGTGAAGCCGGTCCCGCCATAATGTCTCCTGTTCTCCGACAGAGTGGATCTCACCGGCAACCAAGTCGGCTGGCCGGAGTGGCGATTCTGTGGCTGCAGCCTGGTCCGTGCTGCGAAAACCCCCGGGCGATCCTCCAGGTTTGGCCTCGTCTGCATTCTTCGATCTGACCTTCTGCCTATCAGTCAATCCAAGGGAGGGAACAAGTGCCAGAAGACAGCCTCAACCCACGGAATATCCTGGTCGAGGAGGTCCCGAATCTGCCGATGGAAGAGCAACCTACGGAGCTCGTGGAGCGCAAGGGAGTTGGTCACCCGGATTCTGTGTGCGATGCGATAGCGGAGGCCGTGAGCGTCGAACTCTCCCGCGCGTACTTGGACCGCTTCGGGAGGGTGCTCCACCACAATATCGATAAGGGCCTCTTGGTCGCCGGGGGCGCGTCCCCTGCACTGGGCGGGGGCACGGTCGACGAACCCATGCGTCTCATCTTCGGGGATCGTGCCACCTACGAGCACAAGGGCGCCCGAATCCCGGTTGGCGAGATTGCCGAGGCGACGGCGAAGAGCTGGCTGCGCGGGCATCTGCGCTTCGTCGACCCGAGTGAGCACATTGTCTTCCAGAATGAGATCAAACCGGGCTCACCAGAGCTGACGGATATCTTCGAGCGGGAAGTTGTGGGGGCCAACGATACTTCAGCCGGCGTTGGCTATGCCCCGCTCTCGCAGACTGAGCAGCTTGTCTTGGCGGTCGAGAAGCATCTGAATTCCACAGCTTTCAAGGCAGCACATCCTGAGGCGGGTGAGGACATCAAGGTGATGGGATATCGCTTCGGGCGTTACCTCACATTGACGGTTGCTCTCGCCTTTGTGGATCGGTTCATTCCCGACCAAGAGTCCTACTTCGACCGGAAGAGGGCGATCAAAGACCATCTACAGGATTTTGTCTCGCGCCAGTCTCACACGATGCAGGATGTGACGATAGACATCAACACGCTGGATGACAGCGGGCGAGGTGCCGGCGGAATGTACCTCACCGTCCTCGGTACGTCGGCCGAGGGTGGGGACTGCGGTCAGGTGGGGCGCGGTAACCGCGTCAACGGCGTCATCGCCTTCAATCGCCCGGCGACCACCGAGGCAGCGGCCGGGAAGAACCCGGTCAGCCACGTAGGGAAGATCTACAATCTGCTCAGCCACGAGATCGCGGAGCGCATCTACCTGGAGGTCGAGGGCCTGCGCGAGGTGACAGTCTATCTCTGCAGTCAGATCGGTCACCCGATTGACCAGCCTCTGGTTGCTGCGGCGCAGGTTATTGTCTCAGACGGAGCCGAGCTCGGCGACGTGAGGGATCCGGTGTCGGCGGTGATCGATCGGGAGTTGGCCAACATCCACCGCTTCACCGAGCGGCTAATCCACGGCGAGTTCAAGGTGTGGTAGTTGAACTAGTGGCGTTTTCTCTTGGTCCTGGGCCGTCATCTCGACCCTCAAAGCACTCGTCTCTCAGGGCACGTTGGGGAAGGCCTGATGGACCATAGCCGGCGCTGGGCCAGCCACCCGATTTGAGGGCCGCGCACAAGAGAGGGGGATGCTTCCAGAATCCGAAAAGCGTTTGCGGCTGAATGCGCGGCTCTTGCCTGCACTGGCCGGCTTGGCGCTGATCCTGCAGCTGGTGGCGCCCTATCGCGGCTGGATGATCCTGTTGGTCGGCCTTGGTGGTGCGCTGCTGACCTCGTATTTGTGGGCACGCTCCTTATCGGAAGGGCTGCGGCTCACGCGCGAGATGCGCTTCGGTTGGGCTCAGGTGGGCGATCGGGTGGAGGAGCGTTTCACGCTACTCAACGACAATCCGCTCCCAGCTCTCTGGGTCGAGGTGGTCGATCACTCCACGATGCCTGGCTATCACAACCATCGGGTGGCGATTCTGGGGGGGCAGGACTCGACGCGCTGGCGCACGAAGGGAATCTGCACGCAACGTGGGCTTTTCACGCTCGGCCCCACGAGTCTCTCGACCGGCGATCCCCTGGGCATCTTCACTGCCGAACTCGACTATCCCGGGTCGATCCCCTTCATGGTCATGCCGCCGGTCGTCTCTCTACCCTCCATCGACGTGGCGTCCGGCGGGCGGGCCGGTGAGGGACGCCCCCGGCTGAACGCCCCCGAGCGTACTGCGAGTGCCGCTACAGTGCGGGAATACCTCCCGGGCGACAGCCCCCGCTGGATCCACTGGCGCACCTCGGCTCGTCGGGAGTCGCTCTACGTGCGGCTCTTTGAGGGCGTCCCGGCCGGCGACTGGTGGATTCTTCTCGATATGAACCAACGGGTACAGGTAGGACAGGGTCTGGATGCCACGGAGGAGCACGGGGTCATCCTGGCAGCCTCGCTCGCCGACCGTGGATTGCGGTCGGGCAAGGCGGTCGGGTTGGTGACGCACGGGGAGGAGTTAGTGTGGCTGAGCCCGCGAGGCGGCGAGGGCCGACGGTGGGAGATCCTCCGTGCGCTCGCTCTCATCGGCCCGGGCGAGTGTCCTCTCTCCGAAGGGTTGACCCAGATCGGCCCGGCGTTCGGGCGGTATGCCAGCCTGGTCATCATCACTCCTGACTTGCGAAGCCAGTGGGTTGAGGCTCTCGTCCCTCTGATCAGACAGGACATCATCCCTACTGTCCTGCTGCTCGATCGCGCCTCCTTTGGCGAGGCGGGGCAGACCTCCGAGGGCACTGCGCGCGCGGAGGAGGACGCCCGAGCCACAGTGCGTCAGGCGACCACGCTACTCTCGGGGCTGGGCATCGCGCATCACGTCATCAGCCGCGATTTCCTCGATCGGTCTGCCATGCAGCCGGGCAAACGCGGGCACTGGGAGTGGCGTGTGTTGGGTACCGGACACGCTGTGCCAGTCCGCAGGCCCCAGGAAGCCGAGTGGAGGGGGCTCTCGTGATCTGGGGCATCTTCAGCAGGCTCTTCCGTTGGGTTGTGCGTAAGGTTGGCGGGCGTAATCTGCTTCTCGTCGGGCTGCTTCTGTTCGCCGTCGGTAGTGTAGCACTGGGGACGGCCGACCGGGTCCGCGGCGTCGATCCCCGGCTGGCGCTGGTCATGGCGGCTCTTGGGGCCTTCATGGGTTGGACCGTGAGCTCGGCACCCTGGCCAGCCTGGTTGGCGATTCTAGTGACGGCGAGCGCAGGCCTGGAGACGGTATTCCTGAGAGTCGGCCGGCTCGGTGACGAGCTTCTGGCGTTGTCCTGGGCTTGGAGCGGGCTGTTCCGGACCATCCTCCGCTGGCCGACGAGTAGGTTCGCGCTGGAATGGAGACCGCTGTGGCAGGCATTGATTATGTTGGCGCAGGGCGGGGCCACCCTTCTGTCTCGAGTCTACACCTGGGCGGCGTCGCTGGTCAGAGGCCAGCCAGTCTTCGATCCCGTGGCTGTCGCATTTGTCTGGAGTCTGGGGCTGTGGGCGGTGAGCGCTTGGGCTGGGTGGCTGAGCTGCCGACGCGAGCGGCCGCTGTGGGCTCTCACTCCAGGCGGCGTCCTCGCGATGGTGGCGTTTTCCCACGTTTCGGGCAGTCACATCTTCCTCTTGGGCCTGATGCTGGCCGGATTTCTGCTCCTGGCCATGGTATCGTACGACCGCCGCACGCGGTGCTGGACTGCCAAGGGCGTCGACTACCCCGAGCTTAGAGCGGAAACGGCGGCTGCGGCGGTGTTTCTGTCGCTGGCGCTGGTGGCGACAGCGCAGAGCGTCCCCTCGCTCCCTGTGCGTCGGATGCTGGATCTTGCCCGAGAGATTGGCCGCGACCGTTCCGAGAAGACTGGGGAAGTCGCCGAGTCATTCGGTATGGAGAGGCGTGAGAAAACGGTGTTCGACGAGGTGCAGAGCGGAGGTCTGCCGCGTCGCCATTTGCTCGGCGCCGGACCGGAGCTTTCAGAGAAGGTTGTGATGATCATCAGCACCGGTGATCTGCCCCCGGGTCCGCCGGGGGCGACAGGAACGGAGCCGCCGCGCTACTACTGGCGAAGCCACACCTACGATATCTACACCAGCTCCGGATGGCGAACGGGAGAGACCGCGGCGATTGAGTACCGGGCAGGTGCGCCGGCGATCACGGAAACGTTGGTTACAGGGCGCACTGTGCGCCAAGCGGTGCGCATGGTCGGTGGCGCGGGCGGCCTTCTTCACACGGCTGGCACGCTCTTGGCGGCCGACCATAACTACACGATTGCCTGGCGTTCCCACAAGGATGCCTTTGGCGCGACGACTAACGCAAAGGCCTACCGAGCGGACTCCACGATTCCCGTCGCCGACGAGAAGGGCCTGCGAGCGCAGGGTAGCGACTACCCAGCCCGGGTGCGTGATCGTTATTTGGCCCTGCCGGACACGGTGCCGCCGCGCGTATTGGCGCTCGCCCTGGATCTGACGGCGACTGCATCCACGCCGTATGATCGGGCGCTCGCCGTGGAAGCCTATCTGCGAGGTTTCCCCTATACTCTCGACGTGTCTACTCCCCCGCGGGACCGCGACGTCGTCGACACCTTCCTCTTCGACCTCGAGAAGGGGTACTGCGACTACTATGCCTCGGCGATGGTGGTGCTGGCTCGGGCCGCCGGCTTGCCCGCTCGCCTGGCGGTTGGATACGCGTCTGGTACCTATGATTGGAGCGAAGGGCGATACGTGGTCACGGAGGCGGATGCTCACGCCTGGCCCGAGGTGTACTTCCCCAACTACGGATGGGTCAAGTTTGAGCCCACGGCCGGTCGTGCCCCGGTCGAGCACTCGGCGGAGGCTACGCCCTCCGGCTGGTCTACGTATGAGGAGCCACTCGGGCCGGCGCGTTCGGCTTGGGGCGGTCTGAGATGGTGGCAAGGCCTTGTGGGCGGCCTTGCGTTGCTCGGTGTGGCGGCTGCAGTTTGGCTGGCCCTCGAGCGGTGGCGGTCATATCGTCAGCAGCCGCTGGCGGCCTTGGCGAGCATCTACAGGAGGCTTCGACGCTACGGGCGGCGTCTAGCGGTGCCGATGTGTCCGGGCGACACGCCGGGAGAGTTTGGAGTCTGTCTTGCAGGCTCGCTGGAGGGATTCGCGGGCGAAGGGTTGCTGCACGAGCTCGTGGCCGCAGGAGCTAAGGAACTGCATTGGTTGACCGAGCTCTATGTTCGGTCAATGTACAGTCCTCGGTCGGCAGACCCCGGCGACCAAGCGCGAGCGATCCGGCTCTGGGAGAGGCTCCGGTGGCGACTACGTTTGGCCCAGTTGTGGCAAAGGGTGCGAGCTGGGGAGTGACAGTGTTGCCTAGGCTCTTGTGGGTCGCACATCTCTTGCGAAGGGAACGATCGTGTGGACGACCTTGGACCTGGAACGAATCGGAGTACTGGTCTCAGAGAGGGGGCCATCATGCGACTTAGGTGGTACGGGTGGCTGGGCCTGGGTGTCATTGGCGTTTCCGAGATCCTTCTGTTCGCCGGCCAGCCCTTTGTATCTCGTTGGTTCACTCC
Source organism: Gemmatimonadales bacterium (assembly GCA_050053635.1). GTDB lineage: Bacteria > Gemmatimonadota > Gemmatimonadetes > Palauibacterales > KS3-K002. The sequence continues at coordinate 3,831 of JASFTI010000101.1, read as the reverse complement.
GATCGTCTGGACTGGATACATACTATTGGCCGACGCGCTGGCGCTGCGGCTGAGAGGACACGCGCTGATTCATGACCGACCTCGAGAGGCGCTCATGCTCGTCTGGATCTCAGTCGGATGCTGGCTTCTGTTTGAGGCCTACAACGTTCGTCTCAAGAACTGGTACTATGTCAATGTTCCGGACAACCCTATTGAGCGCAACTTGGCCTACCTGTGGTCGTTTGCCACGATATTGCCAGGTATGTTCGAGACGGCTGACGTTTTGGAGGGTCTTGGCTTCCTAGGCAACCTTCGAGTGGAACCCTGTACACCTTCTCCGACGCTGCTTGCCGCGGTCTTCCTGGTTGGGTTGGCATCAGTGACGATTCCGGCGCTGCTCCCCGTCCGCATCGCCCGCTACACCTTTGGCTTCGTCTGGATCGGTTTCATCCTTCTGCTTGAGCCCATCAACCTACGCCTCGGGGCCGAATCACCCTTGGCCAACTGGATAGACGGCGATCCACTTCCCGCGCTACGGCTTCTGGCGGCAGGAATGATCTGCGGCCTCCTGTGGGAATTCTGGAACTACTGGGCGAGCTCCGGCTGGCGCTACTCGCTTCCTTGGCCGCTCGACTTTGGCCTGCGCTACTTCCGCATGCCGGCTCTGGGCCTGTTGGGATTTCCCCCCTTCGCCTGGGAGAGCTGGGCAATGTTCCAGTTTCTGAAGCGTTCACTGCGGGGTGACGTGCTTTGGAACGAGTGAACTCGAAACGCGCTGGCTTGAGATACGCTCAACATCCGCGCTTCAGGCGAGAATCTGAAGTGACGGAGAGTGCGCGGTCCCAGGTACCGCGTATCCCGTGAAGACCGGGCACGCTATGCTCCAGTTCGTCAAGTTCGGCGGCTCCCTAATCACTGACAAGACCCAGGCTTCCACGGCGCGATGCGACGTGCTTGAACGGTTGGCCAGGGAGGTGCGCGCGGCTCTCGACGCCCGCCCGGAGCTGCGGTTGCTTCTGGGTCACGGCTCGGGGTCATTCGGTCACTGGGCCGCGGTGCCCTATGGCACATACGAGGGTGTGAGGACCCCCGACCAGTGGAGTGGCTTTGTCAGGGTTGCCGCCGCGGCCGCACGCCTGAACCGCCTGGTCTCGGATGCTCTCCTCGATGCTGATGTTCCCGTACTCGCTCTCCAGCCGTCGGCCTCAGCTCGGTGCCACGATGGCGAGCTCACCCACCTGGACACGCATGCCGTCCACACGGCCCTGGCACGGAACCTTGTGCCACTGGTCTACGGTGATGTCGCACTCGACGACGTTCGCGGAGGCACCATCGCCTCCACGGAGGACCTCTTCGTCTATCTGGCCGATGAACTGGGACCTGCTCGCATCTTGCTGCTCGGCTGTGTGCCCGGCGTGCTCGATCAGGATGGCGAGGTCATTGCCCAGATTACGCCATCCAAGCACGCTCGTCTGGGCGACGCGCTGTCCGGCTCTCAGGCGGTGGACGTGACCGGGGGAATGGCAGACAAAGTAGCACGGATGGTGGACTTGGTTCGGGATCATCCAGAGACGACGGTGCATATCGTTGACGGCATGCGACCGGGCCTGCTCGCTCGAGCCCTGCTCGAGGAGGAGCTTCACGTCGGTACGCGCATTAGTGCTTCACTCGAGCGCCGCTGATTGACACGACGGCCTCGCCTGCTATAATCTACGCTTCGCGAGTTCTTGGGGACCGCAACCTCGTGCGGAGCGCCGGCACCGATGGGCTCTGCGCGCCTCCCCAAATAGGAGTCTCTCGCGATAGCCGTGCGTGCCTGCCTCCGAATTCGGGGGCAGGTTTGCCGTGGGGTGCGGGCGACCGCTCCTGAACAAGGCTGCGGTTCGCGCACCTGCCTGTTCTCCATCAGCGGCCTGTGCCCTCCGTGGCACCGAAAGGAAATCGCATGACGAGACCGAAAACGTGGCGTCTGGTCGCCATCGCCCTAGTCGCGGCAGTATCTTTGTATGTCGACGTAGACATCGACCACCCGCTGTGGGTGGAGAGTCTTCTGTTCTGGCAGCCGGAGGGGCAGCGGGACATTGCGCTGCGTCTCGGGCTGGACCTCCAAGGCGGGCTTAAGGTCTTGCTCGCCGCGGATCCACCCCGAGGACAGGAGTTCGAGCGCGGGTCAATGGAGACTGCTCGCCGCATCGTCGAAAGCCGTGTCAACAGCCTGGGCCTGACAGAGCCGGTCGTTCAGGCGCAGGGGGAGCGTCGCATCATCGTCGAGCTGCCGGGCATAGAGAACCCGGAGCAGGCAGTCGATACCATCAAAGGCACGGCTCTTCTGGAGTTCGTAGATGCTGGGTTCAGCCCTCTGCCACCAGATACTGTCATCACTACAACCCTCGGGGGTCCGGAAGCCGCGGCGGGGGAGGGCATTACGGCTACCGCGTCGCAACCTCCGACAGTGGAGCCGGCGATTACCGCGGCTGTGACGTCCACCTCTGGCCTCACAGAGACGCAGCCCGAGACTTCGGGCGCTGTCTATCGAACCATTCTCACCGGGGCCGATCTGGCGAATGTTGGGCTGGATCGCACGCAACAGAACGAGTACATTATTCCGTTCGAATTGACCTCTCAGGCAGCGCAGACGTTCGGCGAATACACGGCAGCTCACGTGGGACAGTATCTCTGCATCGCGCTGGACAAGTCCGTCGTATCCTGCCCGACGATCAGGGAGCCGATTCCGGGCGGCCGGGGTTCGATCTCTGGGGCCTTCACCTTTGAGGAAGCACGTCAGCTGGCGATCCAGCTCCGCTACGGAGCACTGCCGATGCCGCTCCGCGTCGAGAGCTTCAATCGCGTCGGGGCCACGCTCGGTGATCGGTCTGTGAATCGATCTGTTCGAGCCGGCGTGATCGGATTGAGCGTCGTGTTTCTCTTTATGCTTATCTACTATCGACTGCCGGGCGGGCTGGCCGACATTGCACTGGTCATCTACGTGCTGGTCAACTTTGCCCTATACAAGCTGATTCCCATCACTCTGACCCTGCCCGGCATCGCGGGTTTCATCCTTTCAGCCGGGATGGCGGTCGATGCGAACATCTTGATCTTCGAGCGAATGAAGGAGGAGCTTCGTTCTGGTCGACGCTTGGCGCGGGCGATCGAAATGGGTTTCAACAGGGCTTGGCCGTCGATTAGAGATGCGCAGCTCTCGACCCTCATCATCTGCGCAATCTTATTCCTCTTTGGGACGAATTTCGGGGCGAGCATCGTGAAGGGATTCGCCATCACATTGGCGCTGGGCACCTCCGTGAACCTGCTTACCGCTGTCTTCGCGACGCGGACCTTCGTTCGGCATGCGGCCGCAGCGGCCGGCGAGTGGTTGTCCGGGCGCCAGTGGATCTTGGGAGTGTAGATATGTTCAACATTGTCCAGAAGCGCCGGTACTACTTCCTCTTTTCTGGCGTTCTCATCGCGCTTAGCCTCGCGGCGATGGTGGTCTCCTACGCGACATACGGTCAGCCGCTGCGCATCGGCATTGACTTCACCGGCGGCAGCATCTTCGTGCTCGAGTTTGACGGGCCGGTGGCCGAAGACCAGATACGCGATGTCTTCGCCCAAGACGGGCTCGAGAGCGCCATCGTGCAGCCACTAGGCTCGCCGGAGGAGCACCGGTGGCAGGTACGTACGCGCGAGGTCAGCGCCGGAGAAGTGGGAGAGCTCCTGACGGCGCTTGAGGATCGAGTTGGGGCCATCGACCGGGATTCTCTAACCTTTGATACCGTTGAGCCGGCTATCGGCAGTGAGGTCGCACGGGCCGCGGGTCTCGCCATCCTTGTGGCGTCGCTCATTATCGTCGCATTC
>JASFTI010000100.1:0-10685 GCA_050053635.1 Gemmatimonadales bacterium | reverse complement strand
CCACAAGAGGGGAGGCCTCGGATGCCCAGCGGAATTACACGTCGACTTTTCTTTCAGCGGAGTTTCCTAGCGGGCGCTGGCGCTTTGTTGTGGCAGCGGATCAACCCGTTCGCGAGCGGCGGATCCGGCCGGCGTTGGGTGCGCCGGTCCGGCACACCGATGATCATCACCAGCCACTCGAACGAGACCGGCCGAAGAGCGATGGAGCTGGGCTGGGAGATCCTTTCGACGGGAGGGTCGGCCCTCGACGCGGTTGAGACGGCGACGAACCACATCGAGCAGGATCCCGAGGACACCAGCGTGGGCTACGGCGGGCTACCCAACGAGCATGGCGTGGTTCAGCTGGACGCCTCGATCATGGATGGCAAAACTTACAGCGCCGGGTCGGTGGCCTCGCTCGAGAACATCAAGTACCCGTCGTCCGTGGCGCGTTTGGTTATGGAGCGGACCGACCACGTCATGCTGGTGGGCCCAGGTGCACTGGAGTTCGCCAAATCGTGGGGCTTCGAAGAAGTCAACCTGCTAACCGACAAGGCGCGCGAACGGTGGCTCATGTGGCGCGAGGCTCACAGCGATCGCGACGATTGGGGCCCACCCGACCACCTGAAGGAGCGCGAGCAGCAGGGCGCCTCGCTGGACGACGAGCTGGCCTACACCTACGGGACCGTGAACGTGCTGGCCCTGGACGCGGCGGGCGACGTCGCCGGCATCACGAGCACCAGCGGCCTCAGCTACAAAATACCGGGCCGGATAGGGGATTCGCCGATCATCGGCGCCGGCCTCTACGTCGACAACGACGTCGGGGCGGCAGGCGCGACCGGCCGCGGCGAGGACGTGATCAAGTCGTGTGCAACCTATTACATCGTATCGCGAATGAGGGAAGGTCGCACACCGCAGCAGGCCTGCGAAGACGCGCTCCATATGATCGCCGGTCGCTACCAGGCGGTCGGCCTCGATTATCTGCCCGGCGAAAAATTCGTCGCCATTAACAATAACGGCGAGTACGGCTGCTGTTCGACAAGTGGCAGGCGCCGGCCACGCATGTCCGTAATGAGCGAAGCCGGTCTGAACATCTACTCGGGGAGCATCGCGTTCCCGACGGAATAAGGTCGTGGAGGCGAGATGAGTGACGCAGCCGAGCCGCGAGACCGGGACGCGGTCGCGCGAGTCCTGCGGTCGATCAACGACTGCTGGCTCAGGTGTAAGCCGCAGGAGCTCGCCGGTTACCTGCACAGCAACATGGCGATGGTGTTTCCAGGTTTCGCCGGTCGGGTGGAAGGAGCCGGCGCCGTGATCGCAGGCTACGAAGAGTTCTGCTCTAACGCGCGTGTACACGAGTACGACGAGCAGGACCCTCAGATCGATGTCTACGGCAGAACGGCGGTGGCGAGCTACGCCTTCCAGATGGTCTACGAGCGTGAAGGCCTGAAGTATTCGTCGACCGGCCGCGATCTCTTCGTTTTCAGCGAGGAGGCGGGGACGTGGCTGGCCGTGTGGCGCACGATGCTGGACGTCAGTGAACAACCGATCTCGTGACCGCGTCGCTGCCTCGGGGCGTGGCGCGACGAGGGTCGAGCGGTAGAGCGCTCGGCGAAGCCGGCCCGCCCCTGGAACCGGGAGCGGCAAGTCAAGCGTTTATATATGGTTAAGCGCGCGAATCGGCACCCCCACCCGGCGGCGCGCGCTTGACTGCCACCTCGGTGTCCGATACGATCCCAAGGTGCGTCCGAGGCCCCGTTTTCCCCGGGCGCACAACATCTCTCGACCGTCCGGGGAAGCTCTTGATCGAGGCGATCAGACTCACCGTCAACGGAGACACGCACGAACTCGGCGTGCCGAGCCACTACACGCTGCTCGAAGCGCTGCGCTACGTACTCGGGCTTACCGGTCCCAAGCAGGGCTGTGACAAGGGCGACTGCGGCGCCTGCACCGTTCTGCTGGACGGCATTCCCACCCTCTCCTGCATTCTCCCGGTTCAGGAAGCGATCGGCAAAGAGGTAACGACCATCGAGGGTCTGGCCACGCCCGACGCCCCTCACCCGCTGCAGAACGCCTTCGATTTGACGGGCGGCGCGCAGTGTGGGTTCTGCACATCGGGAATCCTGATGTCCGCGGCAGCGCTGCTGGCCGCGAATCAGAGCCCCACACGCACCCAGATCCGGGAAGCCCTGGCCGGTAACCTATGCCGCTGCACCGGCTACACGAAGATCTACGAAGCGGTCGAACTGGCGGCCGAGGCGCTGCGCGAGGACCGTTCACCGGCGGAGCTAAGAGACTCGTGAAGCTCGAGGATTTCCGCGAGAAGCAGATCGCCAGTGCGGCGAGCGATGAGGAGCTTCGCGAGGCGCTGGAGCGCGAGTTCCAAGTCATCGGACGCCGACTACGTCGCACCGATGGGTTGGCCAAGTCTTCCGGCCGGGCGGTCTTCACCGACGACATCTCGCTGCCGGGGATGCTACACGCCAAGATCCTGCGCAGCCCGCATCCACACGCCCGGATTCTGGCGATCGACGTTTCGAAGGCGTTGGAGCTGGACGGCGTACACGCGATCGTAACCGGCAGCGACATGCCGGTGGCCTATGGGATCCTGCCCTGGGCGCGGGATGAATGCGCGCTGTGCATCGAGAAGGTGCGATATGTCGGCGACGCTGTGGCGGCTGTCGCTGCCGTTGACGAGGAGTCGGCGAACGCGGCTCTCGAGCTGATCGATGTCGAGTACGAGGTGCTTCCCCACTTCCTCGATCCCGAGGAAGCGCTCGCCCATCCCGAGTTACCGATCCACGAGCCCAAGAAACCGGACGCGAACGGCAACATCTCCAAGCACGTGCGGCTCGAATTCGGTGAGGTGGACAAACTGCTCGAGGATTCGGAGGTCATCGCAGAGGCCGAGTACTACTTCGAAGGCACCACACATACCGCCATCGAGCCGCACTGCGCCATCGGCTACTTCGACACGTCCGGCAAGCTCACCGTCTGGTCGACCACTCAGGTCCCCCACTATCTGCACCGCGAGCTGGCGCGCGTGCTCGATCTGGATGTCGCGAAGGTCCGGGTCATCCAGCCGCCGATCGGCGGCGCCTTCGGCGGCAAGTCCGAGCCGTTCGACCTCGAGTTCTGCGTTGCGAAGCTCGCCATGATCAGCGGTCGGCCGGTGAAGATCCTCTACACCCGGGAGGAGGTCTTTTACGCGCACCGCGGCCGCCACCCGATGCTGATGCGCTACCGGACCGCCGCCGACAAGAACGGCCGCATCCAGGCGGTGGATGCCACTACGATCCTCGATGGCGGCAGCTACGAGTCCTTCGGGCTCGTCACCACCTACTACTCGGGCCAGCTTATCACCGCGCCCTACACGATGAAGTCGTATCGATTCGACTCGACGCGGGTCTATACGAACAAGCCGTGCTGCGGGCCGAAACGGGGTCACGGCTCGGTACAGCCTCGCTTCGCCATCGAGGTCCAGCTCGACAGGCTGGCCGAGGCGCTCGATTTGGACCCGATCGAGTTGAGACGGCGCAACTTGCTCGGGTCGGACACGCGCACGGTGAACGAGTTCCGCGTCAGGTCGAACGGCTTCCGCGAGTGCCTCGACGCGGTGGAGCGTGCCTCCGACTGGAGTAGTAAGTACCGACGGCTACCCTACGGCCACGGTGTCGGCGTCGCCGGTTCGTGCTACATCTCTGGCACCAACTATCCGATCTATCCCAACCAGATGCCGCAGTCGGCGGTTCAAATCCAGGTCGACCGCTCGGGCCGGGTGGCGGTCTTCTGCGGCGCCTCCGAGATCGGGCAGGGCTCCGACTCGATGCTCGCCTACATCGTGTCCGAGGAGTTGGGCGTGCCACTCGACTACGTGCGTATCTTGTCAGCCGACACCGACTTCACACCGGTGGACCTCGGTGCCTACTCGTCGCGCATCACTCTCATGTGCGGCAACGCCTGCATCGACGCCGCTGGCAAGATCAAGCAGCAGGTGAAGCGGGCGGTAGCCGAGAATTGGGAGTGCAAACCGAAACAGGTGGCACTGGCGGGCGGCTGGGCGTTCGATGTGAAGGACACCGGCCGGAAGATGCCGATCAGCGAGGCCTTCAATCTGGCGGAGGCGAAGTATGGCGCGCTGGGCGCCACCGGCTCCTACAACACGCCGAAGGACATCCACGGCGATTACCGGGGCGGCACGATCGGGTCTTCGCCGGCGTATTCGTTCACCGCCCACGTCGCCGAGCTGGAGGTCGACCGCGAAACGGGCTTCGTCGAGGTTCTCAAGATCTGGATCGCACACGACTGTGGTCGGGCGTTGAACCCGGTGCTGGTCGAAGGCCAGATGGAGGGCTCGGCCTACATGGGCTTCGCCGAGGCGGTGATGGAGCAGCACGTCTTCAAGGAAACCGGCCTGCACAATGCACCCTCGCTGCTCGACTACAAGATCCCCACCAGCCTCGACACACCCGAGCTCGAGTCGTTTATCGTCGAGTCGGTGGACCCGGAGGGGCCGTACGGCGCCAAAGAAGCCGGTGAGGGACCGTTGCACCCCTCGATCCCGGCGATCGCTAACGCTATCTACGACGCCGTCGGCGTCCGCATGGACCGGCTGCCCTTTACAGCGCCGCGAGTCTGGAAGGCCATCCAGATACGAGCCGAGCGCGAGAAGGCGGGCGCGTTGGCGCCGTGGAAGCAGGAGTCGAGCCGGACGTCGCTACCGGCCGCGGGAGATTGAGCTAAGCTCATGTTGAGGCTTCAACCGTACGTCTATCACCGGCCGAGAAAGCTCGATGAGGCGCTCGAGCTGTTGAAGGAACATGCCGGTGATGTGATGCCGATCGCCGGCGGCACCGACCTGGTGCCCAACATGAAGCACAGGCTGTTCGCGCCAGGTCATCTGGTGGCGCTGAAGAGAATCGACGACCTCTACGGAATCGAAGAGCGCGACGGCGAGCTCGTCATAGGCGCGGCCGAGAGCTTGGCATCGCTGGCCAGCCACCCGCTGGTGAACGCCCACTTCCCCGCTCTGGCGCACGCCGCTTCGCTCGTCGCCCACCCGATGATCCGCAACCAGGGCACCCTGGGCGGCAACATCTGCCTCGACACCCGCTGCAGCTACTACAACCAGACGCACTTCTGGCGGCAGGCGTTGGGTTTCTGCCTGAAGAAGGACGGTGACGTGTGCCACGTGGTCGAAGGCGGCACGAAGTGCGTGGCCGCCCACTCGGCCGATACGCCGCCCATCCTCATGGCGCTCGGCGCGGAAATCGACATCGCATCCGCCGACGGCGAACGATCGCTGAAGCTCGGCGACTTCTTCACCCCCGACGGGATCTGGAACAAGAAGCTGGAGCGGCACGAGCTGCTGACGCGGGTGCGCGTGCCGTTGCCGTCACCCAAGCTCCGCGCCACTTACACGAAGGTACGCGAACGGAAGTCGGTGGACTTTCCGCTGCTCAGCATCGCGCTGGCCGCAGAACTGGACGACGCTGATGCGCTGGAATCGATCTCGCTGGTCGTCGCCGCCTTGGGGGCCAAGCCCCGAGTCATCGGCGGCCTCGACAAGACAGCGGTGGGGAAGCGGGCAACCGCCGATGTGATCGATGAGGTCGCGGCGCAGGCCTACCGCCAGTGCAATCCGCTCGATAACATCATCGTCGAGATCGCATGGCGTCGCGCCATGGTGCCCGTCTACGTGCGACGGGCGTTCGACGCGATCCTGGCCGAGCCGCAGGCTACGGCCTAGACTCCTCTCTCTATCTTCGAACGACCGACTCGGCGAAAATCTCGACCGGAGCGGACCCCGCGTCGCCGGGGCCGAATTCCCAGACCAGCGTGTCACCGTCGCGATCGTGGGCGTTCGAGTTCGTGACCCGCCCCGGCATGTTCAGCCGGAAGATGATCGCCGTGTTGATCGCCAACTCCAGACCCGGCAGTTTCTGCCCCAGAAGCTCACCGAATCGCTCATCATCGTCGTATAAGTCCTGCAGCATATCCCTGAACGACCCCTCGCCCGCACCCGCGTAGCTCTGGCGCGCGACCTTAGCCGCCTGGGGCGCCGTGCGGTCGATGAATGCCGAGTACAAGCGCTCCTCCTCTTCGCCGCCCGCGTCGAGCAAGCCCTGATCCGCCGTAGAGAGCAATCCGCCTCTCACGAGCCCGACGATCTCCCCCCGCTCCCCCGAGGACAGATCGGGGTACCTCGTATCCATCATGTCGGCGAAGGCCTGTACGAAGAACTCGACGACGGCAGACTCAAGGTTCTCCCAGTAGAAACTCTCCCTGTAGGTGAACGAGGTGTATTCGGCGACCTGCCCGGTCTCTACCCTGACCGCATTCCGGAATTTGACATCTCCCAGCGAGATACGTCCAATGCTCGAGCGCGCACCTGCACGAGTCGCGCCCGCGATACGAACATCGTCGCTCACATCGCCCCAGGAATTGAGGTCGGCGATCGTTGTCTCGCGCCGGAACACATGAACCGTATCATCGTCCCGCAACTCCTCGCCGTGCGTCCACCCGTCCCTCTCGGTAACGAACATGAGTTCACCGAACTCGGCGTACGACACCTCGGCATAAGCGTCCTCGCTCTCGTCGACGACCATCTCCTCGCGCCGCACTCCGCTACCGTCAGTATGAAGGGTCGTCTCGATCGTGTACTCGACGCAACCACTTAGACCGAACAGGGCCACGGTGAGGGCTGCAATCCGAACCCGCTGATCTCTCCTGATCCACTTCATGACCTTTACCTCGCTCTTCTTAAGTTGCCGCCTCAGACCCGTCAGAGCCGGGCGGTCCCCCCTGCCAGCGCCAAGAGGCGCGTCGTCGATATCCGCCTGGAGGAATCGACGCCGAGAGTCTCGACCAGCTGTGCCAACTCACCGGCCTGCAGCCCGTCGCCGGTACGAACATCCGCCGCCACATCTCTCACGGCGGTCGCCAGCCAGAACGGCAGATTCCTGTAGAGCGCCTCCGTATTGGAGGCGTCGAAGATCGTGGTGGTCGCCGGCAAGCCGCCCAACATGCGTGCAAGCTCTCCAACGCTCACGCTTTTTCGCCGTGCAAGCGCTCGCTCCCAAGTAGCGCTCTCCGCCAGGCCAGCGGTCCGCGCCACCGGGTCCGTCGATGTCCGCAGGTCCAGCTGGGCGAGCCAGCGCTCCTGCTCCGCGACCTGCTGCACGAGAGCGGTCTCGCGCCGCCGAAGCTCCCGGACCTCCTGATACATGAGGCCGCTGCCGATGAAGAGGAGCAGGGTCGCGGCCGCCATGGCCGGGACCAGCCAGCTCCAGCCCTGCCATCCCCTCGACTCCCGCAGGCGCGCCGATTCACCCGTCGCGACCTCGGCCTGGACGCGCGGCCAGACGGAAGCGACCAGCTCGTCGGGCACCGCGGCCTCCAGATCACCGAGCGGTGGCGCCGCCAGGTGCTCGTGCACTCTGAGGAGCACGGCGCAGTCCTCGCAGGAGGCGGCATGCAGCCGAAGCATCTCCACGCCCTGCTCCGGCAACGCTCCGGCCTGCAGCGCATCCAATTGGTCTTGGAAGACCTCGCAGTCGGGTTTCAAATTCACAGCGTTTCCTCCATCTCTCTGAGAGCCGCAGCCAAGCGCTTACGGGCAAAGTGAAGCGTCGCCCTCAAGGTCGTGTGTTTGATTCCGAGCGCCTCTGCCGCCTCCTTCTGACCGACATCCTCGAGATAGACCCGAACGAACACCTGCCGCTGGCTCTCGCTCAGCGTGCCCAAGGCTACGAGTAGCCGCCGGTGAAACTCGCGCCGCTCGAGATCGGCGAGTGGATCGACGGCGGGCTCGATGGCGCGCCCCAGGGCGTCATCGCCTGGCGTCGTCTCGTGCCTGACCCAGGCCCGGCGCAGGTGACTGAGACAGGCGTTGCGGTGGACCGTGTAGACCCAGGCTTGGAACGACCTCACTGGGTCGTAACGTCGGATCCGGTCGTGTACCCGCACCCAGGTTTCCTGGGTCAGGTCGCGGGCCCATTCCCAGTCGCCGGTGTAGCGATAGGCCATGGCGATCAGAGGTCGGGTCAGGGCCTCCACCAACCGCTCGAAGGCCGCCTCATCTCCACTCTGAAAGGCTGCCGCCAGCGCAGTAAGCTCCCGTTCTTCCACGTGCGGCTCCCGCCGGTTCGTGTCGCGCCAGGACTGGCTACCTGCCGGCCTCTGCACAGAATACGCGATAGGCGTGGGATGTGTTTATGGCAATCTGCATAAAGACGCGGCGCCCGGCACCATCGGGTACCGGGCGCCGCCCTTTGAGGTGACGCAGGAGCGTCGATCCGGCTCAGCGCTCGTCGCGCTCGCGGATGATGTAAGGTCCTCGTTCCGAGACCTTACCGGTTACCGTCATCTCACGTTTGTTGCGCATGATCTGGAAGGAAACTTCCTCGTCGGGTTCGTACGAACGCAGGATCCGCATCGCGTGGCTCGGGTCCCTTACCGCCCGGCCACCGATGTCCAAGATTACGTCACCCGCCACGAGCCCCAGCTCGCTCTCCTCGGGAACGCTGATCACGAGCACGCCCTCATCGGCGTCGAAGTACTCGCCCAAATCGGGGTTGAGCGAGACGAGCTCGAGGCCGGGCAGCGTGGCGCCCAGTGCCAGCGCGAACGATTCCGGGGCCCGGACCCGGACCTCGGGAATCTCGCGCAGGCGCTCGGCCAAGCCGGAGATCCGCTCGTAATTGGGCAATCTGATGCCATAGGAAAACGCACTATCGGGCGCCTTGAAGCGATACGAATAAGCGAACGGTCCTTCGAATTCGCCGACGGCCAGCTCGACGGTCTGCGTATCGCCGTCGCGGCGGAACTCGACTTCCACCGTATCGCCGACTTCCAGCTCGCGCGCCCGCTCGATCAGCCGCATCCCTGGCGCCGACTCGTCTTCGTCATACGTCTCGTCACCCTCGAGCAGGCTGACGCCGTTCAACTTGGTGATGATGTCGCCCGCTTGAATACCTGCCTTTTCCGCCGGACTACCGTCGGCCACCCGATCGATCAACGCGCCGTAGCGGTCGGTCTCGGTGTTCGCCTCGGTGTTTATCCACACGCCCAGTCGCGGCCGGCTGCCGATCCACGCGACCTGCGGCCAGTCGCCTTCGCCCGGCCATACCTGGATGCGAGAAAACGGCGCCGTCGCTACGCCGCGCCACTCGCACACGCACTCTTTTTCCTCTTCCTCCTGAGCCCTCAGAGGCTCCGCGACGCCGGCCAAGACCAGGGCGCCCGCAAACACAAGCTGTACCCATCTCATCGAATCTCCTCCGTTCATTTCGCCCGTGACAACGACTCTAGTTTCCCGCAACAAACCATCGATGACTCGCCGCTACCGCCAGACCCGTTTCTCTTCCTTCACAACCTGCAGGCTGACCAGCTGCTCGAGAGCCATGACCCGTTCGCCCCACAGCCCGCGTAGCACCTCGCGGTCGGCACCCAGCGCCCGGCTCTCCAGCAGCAACTGGTCGAGCACGAGTATCCGATCCTCGAGAGCGGAAGTGGCCAGCGCCGTGGGAGCGTCGTAGACACGCCGCTGCGGCGCGTAGTGCTGCAGCACGGTCTCCAGCTGGCGCGCCCGGTTGATCATCGGCCCGAGGTCTTCGCTCCTCGCTTCAACCACCCAGGCGTCGGCCGGCTCGGGGGCCGAGCCGCGCAGGACGATCAATCCTGCCAGCGCCGCCGCCGCGGCAAGTCCGATAGCCCCATAGCTCAGCCGCCGGCGCAGCCGCCGTCGCCACACGTGCCTGCGAATACGCGGCCACAGCTCGCGCGGCGGACCGAACGTCGGCAGCGCCCGAAGCTCGGCGCGGACACCGTACAGCCGCTCGAGCTCCCTGCGACAGCGCTTGCAAGACTCCACGTGCGCGCGCGCGAAACCACTGCCCTCCCCGTCCCGAAGGCCGAGAAGTTCATCCATCTCCAGGTGACGCTCGTTCGCCATTACTTCAGCCACTCCCTCAATCGTCGGTGCGCACGCGATAGCTGCGATTTCGAGAAGCTCGCCGTCTTACCCATCAGCTCGCCGATCTCCTCGTGGGTGTAGCCCTCCACGTCATGCAGCCAGAGCACTGCACGTGTCAGCGGCGCCAGACGGCCCAACGCCGTCTCCAGGTCGAGCGGTACCGTCGGCTCGGGCGGCGTCCGACCCACCATCCCGGCCAGCCTGCCATCCCCATCCAAGGAGCGCGCCGCCCGCTGACGCTCCCGGCGTAGCAACATCAGCGCTTTGCTCACCGCCACCCGCCGGACCCAACTCCAGAGCGATCCGTCGCCCCGGAATCCGCCGATCGAGCGGCAGACCTCGAGAAACGTGTCCTGGAGTACATCTTCCGCATCCTCCTCGTTACCACAGATGCGGCGACCCAAATTGTAGACCGGCGCCTGATAGGCCCGGTATACCTCCTCCAGGGCCTCCAGATCACCCGCCTGCGCGCGTGCCACCTCCGCGCTAGCCACAGCTAGGGTTTCAGCTCTCATTCCACTTGTATAGATGCGCGAGGGGCCCAGAGCGTCGCCCACGAAGAACGCTCCCCGCCGCCGAGCGACGGGGAGCGTTGGGCTGTTGTGAGCTGCCAGGCGGGCGCTTAGAAGCCCGGCGAGAAGCCGACTTGCCAGATCCAGTCCTTCCGCGGCCGGTTGTTGGGATGGACGAAGTCGATCTCCATCAGCATCAGTCCGAACAGGTTGATCCG
>JASFTI010000099.1:0-10729 GCA_050053635.1 Gemmatimonadales bacterium | reverse complement strand
GCGAGATTCCCGCCGCGGAAACGTCGTGCCCTGACCAGAGAGAGGGTGATGGAGCGCAATCTCTTGTCGCCGTGGTATCTAGATGCTAGTCGTGGTCAGCAACGCTATAAGTATCAGGTAGTCGCATGAATACAGAACTACTCCTACTGCTGTACCGGGAGATGTACGACGAACAGCTAGTTCGCAGTGATGGGCTTGGTGCAGGCGTACTGCTGCCAGTCGGCGGGATCTTGGTGCTGGTGACGGGAGGGATGCTCTACCAGGTGTACAACCTCCTCTGGATGACCGACTGGCGGTGGCATGCTGCTATCGTGGTTGCGCTTCTGTTGGCAATTGGGTCGACGATTATCGCGGTTTGCTACCTGCTGCGGGCGCAACGTGACTCTAGGTCCAAGTACTTGCCCAACCCTCAAGAGATCGAGCGGCACCGGAAGGAGCTGACCGAACGCTACGAGAAGGACCCGACTGCCGGTCCAGGGCTGGCAAATGACATTGATGCGTTTCTCGTACAAACTTTCTCCCAGTGTGTCGTCACCAACACGGAGAGGGATGACCGGACGTGGCAGCACCTGCGCCGCGCGCTCACTTTGGTAGCAGTTGCCGCGGGGGCAAGCGTTGCAGCGATGCTGCTTGCGATGATCACGAGCTAAGTGTCGCGTGGCAAGACACTCGAAGTTGTTTACCGAATGAACGGGGCTAGGTTGTTGGAGCGACTCGGGGCCGGCGACTTCTCGCCTTCTTCTAACGCATGTTCGACCGTGAAGGTGGCCCCTTCTTGTGCTCTGGCCTTCACAACCGGCACACTGAGTGAACGACCGGTGATCAGTCAACTCTATGGCAGGGGAGGGACTCGAACCCTCAACCCACGGATTATGATGACGAATAGACGCTGGGATTACTGGGGTCCATCGACCTAGAACTAGACAATAGGCGGCCTTCCACTCAGTTTCTTGCTTTCTCGGTCCCAGTGAGTACCGATAGTCCGGTCACAGTTTTGGTCACAGTCTCGGTCAGAGGCGATGACTCTGCTCGCAAGCACTTGGCGCAACGGTCACGGGAAGCTACCTGGACAAGCGCCAAGCTGGAGGGGCACTCTTTCGGCAGGGAGTGAGCAATCAGCGCGACTTGAAGATCGGGTAGTGACGCCATGAACACAGGGGACGTTCTGGAACGGTTCGAGGCCGAGCACGACGACGCACTGGCAGCACTCGAGAAAATGGAGGCGGCGGCGTTCTCGCTGTCGTCTGGCGCGTCTCGCACGGAGGTCCTGGCGAACCTGCGCGAGGGCCAAGCGTATATCGCCACCGTCTTGCGGCGTCACAACGACGAGGAGGAGCGCGCGCTCTTCTCGGTTCTGGGCGGCCGGGCGCCGACCGGGCTCTTTATTGCACACCACGCTGCGCTGCGGGGGTTGCAGGCCGAGCTCTTAGGGGCTCTGGAAGCAGCGAATGTCCAGACCGCCGCCTCCGTAGCGCTCTCGATTGTCCAGCTGCTGCGATCCCATATCGATCGGGAGAACACGGCGCTTTTCCCGATGGCCCGGAGGCTCCTGGGCGCCGAAGGGCTGGCCGAGGTCGCCCGCAGGTTGTCAGAGATAGACGACGCAGCCTCACGTTGACGAAGGGGTGTATCACACTGCGATCCCGTGCACGGCTGCCCCTGTTAATCGCCGGGATGCTGGCCTTGATGGTCGGCCTCTGGGCAGGGCTTCTCCGTTCGGGATGGACAATGCCGACACTGCTCCCGGGCCTCCCTGCCGCCCACGGACCGCTCATGGTCTCGGGATTCCTAGGCACGGTGATCGGCCTGGAGCGGGCGGTAGCCCTAGGTCGACGCTGGACTTATGCGGCGCCGGCCCTCAGCGGGCTGGGTGCGCTCGCCCTACTGGCCGGGCTTTTCGCTCCCGTTCCCGCACTGCTGATGACGCTGAGCAGTATGGCACTCACGGCCGCCTCCCTCACCGTCGTGCGGCTCCAGCCCGCGATGTTCACCTGGACCATGAGCCTCGGCGCCGCGACCTGGCTGGTGGGCAACGTCCTTTGGCTCGTCGGGCGCCCGCTCTTCGACGTCGCTCTCTGGTGGATCGGGTTCCCGACGTTGACCATTGCAGGCGAGCGGCTGCAGTTGAGCCGTCTGCTCCCGACGTCCGGGCGTCGCGTCAGCTTCCTCATCGCCACGAGCTTCTTCTTGGCTGGAGCGGTCACAGCAGCGACCGGCCTCGCAGCGATCTCGGGCCAACTCGCGTGGCGACTGGCCGGGGCGGGCATGCTCGGGCTGGCCATCTGGCTCATACGATTCGACATAGCCCGACGTACGGTGCGCGAGCCGGGGCTGCGTCGGTTCATCGCGGTTTGCATGCTCTCCGGCTACGGCTGGCTCGGCATCGCCGGTCTTCTCGCGCTCGTCTGGGGCACGCTGACGCCGGGGCCGCGCTACGACGCGCTGTTGCATGCCGTCTTTCTCGGCTTCGTCTTCGCGATGATCTTCGGCCACGCGCCCATCATCGTACCGGCCATCTCGGGGCGGTCGGTTCCGTTTCGGCGCAGCTTCTACGGGCACCTGCTCTTGCTTCACGTCTCGTTGGTCATACGCCTGGCGGGGGATCTCGCCGGCTGGCCCGAGGGGCGTAGCTGGGGCGGGCTGCTGAATGCCATCGCCATCGTGCTGTTCGCACTGAGCACCGCGCGGGCCGTCATCGTTGGCGACCGGCGAGTGACTGATCGAGGAGATCGGGAGAGCCCATGCCTCGACTGACGCGTTGGTTCGTGAAGACCGCGCTAGTCTACTTTATGGCGGCGTTGTTCGTATGGATCGTTGAGGCGGCACAGACCCTCCTGAATCTTCCTATGGTCATCGGCACACTGCAGTCCACCTACCTGCACCTGTTTACCGTCGGCTGGATCACTCAAACGATCTTCGGCGTGGCCTAGTGGATGTTCCCACGCGCGTCGCGAGTGCGGCCACGTGGAAGCGAGACGCTAGCAGCGTCTTAGGCTGTCGGATCAAGCGATCCGCCAGTCCCGCACCGCCGTACCCCAGTAGTTGAAGCTTGCCGGACGCCAACCCGGTATGTACATGCTCTCCATGCGGTCAATCCGGAACCCGCCCGTTTCGATGAGCTCTGGGATCAACCGGTTCAGGTGGCAACCTCCCCCAAAACGCTTCCATAAGGGGTTTATGACATCCTGCCACCTGCGGACGCTAGCATCCGGTGCAGCACCGTGCTCGCAGAAAATCAGCTGGCCGCTGGGATCTAGAACGCGGGCCATCTCTCTAAGCGCTGGCTCCGTATCGCGTATCGTACACAGCGTGTATGTCAAGATCACAGTATCGACGCTAAAATCCTCAAGTGGAATACTGTCTGCTGGAGACTCAAGAAACTCTACGTCGAAATTGACCGAACCAGCTGCTCTCTCGGCGAGCACTAGCATCTCGGATGCGGGATCGAGTCCCCAGAACTTCTTCACCCTATCGGGATCGTAGTAAGGGAAATTCAAGCCTGAACCGATGCCGATCTCAAGAACACGCCCCTGGGCCATCGGTACGACTTTCGCCCGTTGCCGCATGTTCGGTTTCGTGCTGCAGGTAAGATGTACAAGCTTCGGGAGAACATACTTTTTGTACAAGCCCATCATCAATCTCCGAGAGATGAAGGCGGCCCGGCAGCTTAATTGACTACCGTTTCACCTGCGCAGCTACGACCGCGCCCGATCGAGAATGCGGCCGGTCCTCTGAACTCCGACTCATGACAACCTGAGGCCACCTCCCCGTACGGCGCCCGCGTCAGGTGCAAACGCTCCTCTAGAAGAGCGGAGCGTAAGTGAGCGAGCTTTCCCGCTACCAAGCATACTGGCGACTAGGACTACGCACGTTCCGACCTCCACCTCTTTCGAGCTCTCGAATAAAGAGGGGGTAATCGCGACTATGTGTCTCGACTTCACGTAGCCGATGCCGATTGCCGTCCTCTAAGCGCCTGAGCAGTCGTCGCTCGGAGCGCGAAGGCGAGCGCCAAGGACGCTACCGCGAGTACCACGAAGATGACAAAGCCGTGCGCGTACCCCGGGCTCCCCTGAGCCCCGACGAACATTCCCAAGAGCGGAGGAATAGCGAAGCCTCCGAACGCTCCCAGCCCGCCGACCCAGCCCGCCGCCCCGCCGACTGCCTCCTTCACTTCCTGCGGCACCAGCTTGAAGACCGCGGCGTTGGCGACACCCATCCCGATCGCCATCAGGATCGCGCCCAGCACCGACAGCCCGTACCGGTGTGAAAGCGTGAGCAGCCAGGCACCGGTGAGCATGACCGACAGCGAACTGATCGCCGTGACCTCGCCACCAACGCGGTCGGCAACCACCCCGCCGGGAACACGGATGAGCGATGCTCCTACCGAATAGACCGCCGTCAGGATACCAGCCGTCGCCAGGCTCAGGCCAAAGAAAGAAACCCAGTAAGTTGGAAACCAGGCGGTGAGGGCGATGAAGCCACCGAACGTAGTGAAGTAGACGAAGACGAGCGCCCAGGTTTTCCATATGCGGGCCGCCACGCCGAGGCCCTCGAAGGCACCGCCAGCCGGGAAGATCTCCTGGCCTCGCTTCAGAGCGGCGCTCCGGGCGTCGTCCGCCGCCACGCCCTGCGCCCGCAACTGGAAATAAGGAGCGTTGAAGCCCATGACGTAGTAGGCGCCGATCCCCACCCCCAGCAGTACGAGCCAGGCGAGATACGAGCCCGTCAGTCCCCAGTGAGTCAGGCTGATCGGAAGGAGAAAGGCGAAGAGGCCCGGGGCGATGTTGCCGAATCCGGCGTACGCCCCGAGGGCCCCGCCTTGACGATTCACGGGAAACCAGTAAGCGACCTGGCCGATCCCGACCGAGAACGTGGCGATCCCGCATCCGCTCATCACACCGAGAAAAATCACGAGTGGGTAGAAGGAGGTCGTCAGATGGTCGGGGTAAAGCGCCCAGCTCAGCGCGAGTAGACCGGCCATGCCGGCGAAGGAAAGCACCAGCAGGATGAGAAACGGGCGCCGTCCCCCGCTAGTATCGACCCACGCTCCGAACGGGATACGCAGCAGAGAGCCGGACAAGGCGGGTGCCGCGACGAGGAGGCCCACCTTGATGGGATCCAAGCCCATCACTTCCTGAAAGCGTTGCGCCGTGGGCCCGAAAAGGGACACGGCGGCGAATCCGACGAAAAAGCCGAGCGTCGCGCCCAGCAAGCCCTCGTTCGGAGTACCTCGCACCCTATCCAAAGTCATTTCCTTCCCTGAGCCGCTCTACGATTCCAGATCACCAGCTGGTAGGGGCGCCAGACGTACCCGATCGGCACGATCAAGAAGTGCACGAGCCGCGTGAACGGAATGATGGCGACGAGCGCCCAGGCGTTGAGTATGTGCAGCCGCGCCACAAGCGGGAGCGCGGTGACGTACTGAGGCTCGGGCGACAGCTTCGCTAGCGACGCCAGGTAGGGAGTCGCCGTATGAACGGCCCAGGCGGAACCCCAGCGGTGGAAAACCGCCACGTATATGCCGGTCGCCACCTGGGCGAGCAGGAGCGCGAGCAGCACGACGTCCATCCCCGAAGTCACGACGCGGATGCGACTGCTGACCGCTCGCCGGAAGATGAGCATGACCAGCCCGAACAGCGTCAGTAGTCCGAAGGCGAGGCCGGTGGTCTCGAGGATGAAGAGGCGTAATGGAACTCCGTTGAACCACACCAGGCTGCGGGGGAACAGGAACGCGACCAGGTGGCCTGCCAAGACGACCAGGATCCCGTAGTGAAACGGTGCCGATCCCCAGAACAAGCGACGGCCCTCCAGAAACTGCGAAGAGAGCGCCGAAAACGAATAGCGATTCGAGTTGAACCGGTATACGCTTCCGACAATGGCGAGCAGGACTGCCATATAGGGGAGGACCGCATAGAGGATGAAATCAGATGCGCTTACCATCGTTCCATTCCCTGGAGGTGTGGTGCACCGATCCGAGGACGGGCAACGCCTTCGGATATTCCTTCGCCGGCACGAGCCCCGGACTCTCGAGCGCGAGCACGACCGAGCGGACCAGCTTTGCGTACACGTTGTCGGTACGCTCGAAGCCCTTGCATATCCTCGTCAGAGCTGGCCGTACCGCCTCCTCCAACAGCGAGGACCGGTGCTCGGCGTCGTCGAGCGCAGCCAGGTAGCGGAGGACGACGGGGAGGTGATCGGGAAGCTCGTTCCCGGGCTCGAAGCCGCGCTCACGGTACTCGGCGTTCAGTTGCGCCATGAACGCGCCCCGCTTGTAGCTCTCGCCGAAGACGTGGTAGCCGACGTAAAGGCAGCACACGGGATTGACGTCGAAGGTGGCCGCGTAGATCTCCTCCAGCTGCGGCAGCGGGAGCGGCTGGATGGATTCGCCGAAGTCGCGCATCGCCTGACTCGCGCCCGGGCGGTCTTCCTCGAGCAGCCGGCTCAATGCAGCGCACCGGTCCCCGAGCTCAGCGGTGGGGTACTCCAACACATCCGCCAGGCGGACCAACAGCTCGCTGCTCACGGGCCGCGCACCGGAGCTTCGCGACGGCCGACCCCGGTCCCTTGCTTGCGCGACAGCGGGTCTTCCATCATCTCGATCGCCATCTCCCTGTGATACGGCGGAACGACGAAGCGGTCGGCGAATGTGGGCAGTGCAGTGAGCCTGTAGATCGCTTCGGCTGTCTCCGCGTCGAGCCCGACCTCAGCCAGGGCGCGCTCGACCAGATCCGGCCCGCTATCGCCAACCGTCTCTTGTCGCCTCTGCAGCCGGACCGCGATCAGTTTTTTCATGACATCCTGGACGATCGACTCCCTGCCCGCCGCGAACAGTCGTGCCATGTAGCGAATCGGTACCCGCGCCTGGTTCAACGACCCGAAATAGTCTTCGCCTTCGATCTCGAAGCTCCCGTTCTCCCTCGTGCCCATGACCGGGAGCAAGGGAGGAACATAGAAGAGCATGGGGAGCGTGCGGGCCTCCGGATGAAGCGGCAGGGCCAGCTTCCACAGCTTCACGAACTTGTAGACGGGGGAGTTCTGAGCCGACTCGATCCACAAGGGATCGATTCCGTTCTCGGCGGCGGCCGCGGTGACCTCGGGGTCGAAGGGATCGAGGATGATATCGCGATGCGCTTCCACCAGTTCATCGTCGGGAACCGCGACGGCAGCGGGAATCCGATCCGCATCGTAGAGAAGCAGGCCGACGTAGCGGATCCGACCCACGCACGAGTGGAAACAGGCGGGAGCCTGCCCGCTCTCCATCCGCGGGAAGCAAAGAATGCATTTCTCGGACTTACCCGTGCCCCAGTTGTAGTAGACCTTCTTGTACGGGCAACCGGAAATGCACATGCGCCAAGCGCGGCACTTATCCTGGTTGACCAGGACGACGCCGTCTTCGCCACGTTTGTAGATCGCGCCTGCCGGACAGGCAGCCACGCATCCCGCATTCAGGCAGTGGTTACAGATGC
This sequence comes from Gemmatimonadales bacterium, assembly GCA_050053635.1. Classification (GTDB taxonomy): domain Bacteria; phylum Gemmatimonadota; class Gemmatimonadetes; order Palauibacterales; family KS3-K002. The sequence continues at coordinate 3,263 of JASFTI010000099.1, read as the reverse complement.
GGGGAAGGTAGAAGTGAACGAGGCGTTCGAGCTCGAAGAACCCCTGGCGCTCTTCCGGTGTCAGGTCCTGGAGGTTGAAATCGTTCTCGGCGTAGAGCGGTGAGCCTCCAAGGTCGTCGTCCCAGTTCGGGCCCGCCTCGATCTCCATTTCATCACCGGTGACCATCGAGATGGGTCGAGCGGTCGGTTGATCATCCGAGGCCGGGGCGTCGAACAGATCCTGGTATCGGTAGGTGAACGGCTCGTAGTAGTCGTCCAAGGCCGGGAGGCTGCGGTTGTAGAAGAGGTTTCCAAGAGTCTTCTCCTTACCCTGAAGCCTGAGCCGCAGCTTACCGTCCTCGAGCTTCCAGCCACCTCTATACCTTTCCTGATCCTCCCAGAGCGTCGGATAGCCGGTGCCCGGCTTCGTCTCGACGTTGTTCCACCACATGTACTCGGTGCCTTTGCGGTCGGTCCAGATGTTCTTGCAGGCCAAGCTGCACGTGTGGCACCCGATGCACTTGTCGAGGTGAAAGACCATCGATACCTGAGCGCGTACGTCCATGGTTCTCCTTGTCTACCAGTCGGGTCGTCCCTCGAGCTTCTTCACCAGGACGTGGGTATCACGATTCACACCCGTGGGCCCCCAGTAGTTGAAGCCGTAGGTGAACTGCCCGTATCCGCCCATCATCAGCGAGGGCTTGAGGCGCGTGCGGGTGAGACTGTTGTGCCCCCCGGCCCTTCGGTTCCCGCGCAGCGGAGACTTCGGAACCGAGATGGTCCGCTCGGGGGAGTGGTAGAAGAAACAGGTCTTGCGCGGGATGCGGGCGCTCACCGCGGCCCGTGTCACCACCACCCCATGGTCGTTGTGGACCTCCAGCCAATCGTTGTCGCGAATGCCTACAGACGCCGCGTCCTTGTCGTTGATCCAGAACGGCTCGATTCCCCGCGACAGGGTCAGCATCCGATGATTGTCGTAGTAGGTGGAATGGATGTGCCATTTACCGTGGGGAGTGAGATAGTTGAGAACCAAAGTGGCGTGGTCCTTCTGGCTCTTGACGAGGTCACGGTAGACCTCCGGGGCAGGCGTCGGCTTGTATGTCGGGAGTTGCTCGCCGAAGGCGATGTATCCCTCGTGATCCAGATAGAAGTGTTGGCGCCCGGTGAGCGTTCGCCAGGGTACCAGCCGCTCCACGTTGTAGGTGTACGGCGAATAGGGCCGTCCCTCGTTCATCAGGCCCGACCAGATCGGGCTCGTCAGCAGACGACGTGGTTGAGCGATGAGATCATCGAAGGTCATGCGCACGCCCCGGTACGGCTCGGCCAGGTCGGCCAACGGTAGGCCGACCGTCTTCTCTTGAGCCTTGAACGCCCGGTACGCCGCCTCGCCGTTCGTCTCGGGGGCGAGCGCCAGGATCACGTTGGCAGCGTGGACTGAATCGTTCAGAGACGGATAACGCTTGCCGTCCCACTCCACGCTGGGGTTCTCTTGCACGAGCTCGTCGTACTGATCGGCGATGTCCCAGGCGGTCCCGTGGGCGCCGATCCCTGCTCGGGCCGCAGGACCGAACGAGGTGAAGCGCTCGTACAGGTTCGCGTAATCACGTTCCACCACCTTGAGGTGCGGCCCCGTGACTCCCGGGACGTACTCGCACTCACCCTTCGTCCAGTCTTTAACCGAGGGTTGCGCCAACTCGTCCGGGGTGTCGTGCCTGAGCGGCACCGCGACGACGTCCTTCACCGGGTCGGGGATGTGCGTCTTCGCCAGCTCGCCCGTCTTCCGCGCGAGGGCCTTGAAGATGTCCCAGTCGCTCCTCGACTCCCAACAGGGAGGGATCGCTGCAGTCAGGGGATGGATGAACGAATGGAGGTCGGTGCTATTCAGATCGTTCTTCTCGTACCAGGTCGCGGCCGGCAAGACGATGTCCGAGTAGAGCGCCGAGGTATCCATGCGGAAATTCAGGTCCACCACCAGGTCGAGCTTCCCACGCGGGACGTTTTCCGCGTAAACGACATCGCTGGTCGACCCTTGGGCCACCTCGTCCGCGATGGCATTGTCGTGCGTACCCAGGTAGTGCCGCAGGAAGTACTCGTGCCCCTTGGCGCTGGACATCAAGGCGTTGCCGCGCCAGATGTACCAGACCCGTGGCCAGTTCTCCGGCGCGTCGGGGTTCTCAACCGAGAACTTCAGGCTGCGCTTGCTTATTTGATCCGCGACGTATTCTTCGATCTGTTGGTCCGTGGCAGCACCGGCTGCCACCGCATGCCGCGCCAGGTCCAAGCTGTTTCGATCGAACTGTGGGTAGAAGGGGAGCCATCCCAGACGTACGGACCGGACCTGGTGATCGATGGCATGGCCCTTTGCCAGGTCGTCATCGGGCACCGGGTGGTATTCGGCGAACTCACGCTCGTAGCGCCACTGGCCCGTGTGGACGTAGTGGAACGATGGCGCGTTCTGAAGTCTCGGCGGTTTCAGCCAGTCGGTGGCGAAGGCGACGGTCGACCACGCGGCCACGGGAGCGAGTTTCTCCTGTCCGACGTAGTGGGCCAACCCTCCGCCCCTCACACCGACCGAGCCGGTGAGCATGAGCGCGGTCGTGGGCCCCCGATAGATGAGGTTGTTGTGATACCAGTGGTTGATTCCCGCTCCAATGATCACGGTGCAGCGACCTCGCGTCGCCTCCGCGTTCTCGGCGAACTCACGGGCGAATTTGACGACCGTATTCCGGGAGACGCCCGTTAAACGTTCTTGCCATGCCGGCGTATAGGCGCCGTCCTCGTCGTCGTACCCGTGCGGATAGTCGCCCGGCAGGCTTCGAGAGACGCCGAACTGGGCCATGAGGAGATCGAAAGCCGTCGTGACGGGCACCCGTCCGTTGGTCATCTCGACGTAGCGTACCGGCACGCCGCGCAGCGCGAGTCTATCCGCCGCGAAGTCCGAGAACGCGACCTGGAGGATTTCATCGTTGCGGTCGAGCAGCGAGAGAACGGGCCTGATCTCCGAGTCGTCCTCACCGTCCTTCAGCGCCAGGTTCCACCTACCACCCTCCTCATCCCAACGATATCCCAGCGTGCCCTTGGGCAGCTTGAGGTCTCCGCTCTCGTCGAACACCAGGAACTTGAAGTCCCCGTTTTCCACGCCGCCGTACGCACCCAGATCGCTGGCACGAAGCAGACGCGACGGCTCCCACCCATCAGCACCTGCCTTCAGTGTCACGAGGAACGGAGCGTCGGAGTAGCGCTTCAAATAGTCGGTGAAGTAGGGAACCTGCCGCTCGGCGTGG
>JASFTI010000098.1:0-10823 GCA_050053635.1 Gemmatimonadales bacterium | reverse complement strand
ACACCGGGCTCGCCGATCAACACCGGGTTGTTCTTCTTACGGCGCGAGAGGATCTCCATCACTCGCTCGATCTCCTTCTCGCGGCCGATCGTCGGGTCGAGCTCGCCCGCCCGGGCCAACTCCGTCAGGTCCCGGCAGAAATGATCCAGCGCAGGCGTCTTCGACTTCTTTTCCTTCGCGCTCGGCGCTCCCGCAGCCCCGGGACCGGGGCTCGGCACATCGGTTCCCAAGAGCTTCAGCGTCTGTTCGCGCGCCTGCTCCAGCGTCACGCCCAATGACTCCAGCACCTGGGCCGCGACTCCCTTCTCCTCCCTGAGCAGGCCCAGGAGCAGATGCTCGGTGCCCACATAGCTGTGGTTCAGGTCGCGGGCCTCGGCCACGGCGAACTCGAGCACCTTCTTGGCGCGGGACGTGTAGGGCAGCTCGCCCATCGTCGCCCCGGCCTTCCCCTTCCTCACCTGCTCCTCGGTCCGCTCCTGTATCTGGTCGAGGTCGACGGTCAAGTTCATCAGCACCGCCGCCGCCACACCTTCGCCCTCGCGGATCAGCCCCAGGAGGATGTGCTCCGTGCCAACGTAGTCGTGCTGGAGGCGTACGGCCTCCTCGCGCGCCATCGCGAGCACCTTGCGAACCCGATCGGTAAAATTGTAGTTCATCTAACCCTCATCGCGCCCAGGATCGGGCACCACCACGGTTGATCTCGGTTATCAGCTCCCGCCGGAAGGCTCGGCCTCCGCCAGAGCTGAACGCACGTAGATTGCACGCTGGATGTCAAGCTCAGTACCCGAGAGTGTCCCTGCGCTGGCCTCCTCCAGGTGAGCGTTCTGGGCAAATATCATGATGCGGTTCAACACGTATACCCTAGGCCTAGAAAGAAGTTTCAGCGAGAGGCCCAAGCGGACGCCGGAGAGGAGGTTCATCAGCTCGTCGAAGCCGAGGGAGCGGGCATGGCGGAGCAGCCCGAAAGCCCTCCAGACCTTGTCCTCGATGACAGTGGGCGCGTCGCGGACGAGAACGGCGCGGGCCTGACGTTCGTATTCGATGACCTGGCCGACGATCTTCTGGAGGTGATCGATGAGGTCCTCTTCGCTCTTGCCAAGCGTGGTCTGGTTAGAGATCTGGAAGAGGTTGCCGACGACCTCGGATCCTTCGCCGTAAAGCCCCCGGAAGGTCAAGCCGACCTGAGAGATGCCCTGGAGGACTTTGTTGATCTCCTTGGTGAGCACGAGGCCGGGGAGGTGGATGAGAACCGAGGCGCGCAACCCCGTCCCGCAATTGGTCGGGCAGGAGGTCAGGTGACCGAACTCGTGGTGGAACGCGTAGGGCAGCTGGCTGCCGAGTTCTTCGTCGAGCGAGTCGACGAGTCCCCAAGTCTCGCGCGGGCTGAAGCCGCTGGTGAGGCTCTGCAAGCGCAGGTGATCCTCTTCGTTGATCATCAGGCCGACGGGCTCGTGGTTGGAAGCGACGAGAGCCGAGGAAGAGGGCGCTTCGCTGCTGCCCTGGCCTACGAGTTCGCGACTGACGAGATGACGTTCGAGGAGTATCTGGCGTCCGCGCGAGTCGAGGCGATCGATGTTGACGACGATGCCCTGGGCGACGGGTGGTGTTCGATCGAGCACCTCCTGGACGGTTGCCAGTATTGCCTCCCGATCGGCCGGTTTCGCCCGCACGGAGAACGGATAGCCCTGTAGGTTGCGGGCGATGCGGACCCGGGTCGAGAGGGCGATGTCGCAGTCGGGCCCGCTGGCGTCCAACCAGGCGAGCCCGAAATCGGGTATCGAGCGGAAGTCGCGGGACATCATGCGTCGATCGCCGCTTCCAGCTCTCGGATCTGGTCGCGGATCACGGCGGCGCGCTCGAAATCCTCGGCTTCCACCGCGCGTTGCAGCTTACGGCGCAATCCGGCGAGTCGAGCGGCGCGGTCCGCCGCCTCGCTGGCCGGCGGCACGTAGACTTTGCCGCAGTGGTAGGTCGAGCCGTGGATTCGCCGCAGGATAGCCCGCAGCTGCGACTCGTAGACCGAGTAGCAATGGGGGCACCCCAGCCGTCCGCTTCGGCGGAAGTCATCCACGGTCGTGTGGCAATAGGTGCAGGGGCCGGCGACCACGCGCTCCTCTTCCGTGACCGCCGCCTGTCCCATCTGGGCGAGGAAGTCAGTGAGCGGCAGGTTCTTGGCGCTCCCGGCATCGAGTCCTTTCTCGGCGGCGCAGGAAGGACAGAGGTGCACCGTGGTCATCTCGTTGTCCACGATCTGCGTCAGGTGGACTTCAGCCTCGTTTTGGCTGCAGTTATCGCAAAGCATCAGGTAATGGTCTCGTGTTCTGCCAGAGAATCGGAAACAGCATGCAACTTCCCGTCGTGAAGCCGAAGTACCCGGTCCGCCCGGCCGGCGAATTCGAGGTTATGCGTAACGAGCACGACGGCGAACTTCCGCTCATCGCGCAGCCGAAAGAGCAAATCGTGCAGTCCTTCGGCCGTTTGGTTGTCCAAGTTGCCGGAAGGTTCGTCGGCCAGCAAAACCAGGGGATCGTTGGCCAGCGCCCGTGCCACAGCCACACGCTGCCGCTCGCCTCCCGACAGCTGGGCCGGCTTGTGTCCGGCTCGCCGCTCCAGGCCCACCGCCCGCAGCAGGGCCTTGGCACGGACCCGTGCCTGCGAGCTCTCGAAGTCACCAATCAGCAGCGGCATCATAATATTCTCAACTGCGCTGAACTCCCGCAACAGGTGGTGGAATTGGAAGACGAAGCCAATGCGCTCGTTGCGGGCCTCGGCCAGCTCACCCTCGGCCAGCTGGGACAGGGGTTGGCCCGCCAGGTACACCTCGCCGGCCGTGGGCCGGTCGAGCCCTCCCAGGAGGTGAAGCAGGGTGCTCTTCCCTGCACCGCTGGCGCCGACCACCGCCACCACCTCACCGGCCTTCACATCTAAGTCGACCCCTTTGAGGATCGGGAGTTCCGATCCGTCGCTGTCCTGGAACGATTTGAACAGGCTTTGGGTGGCGATGGCCGCGCTATTCATGACGGATCGCCTCCACCGGTGTCAGGCGCGCGGCCTGCCGCGACGGGTAGATGGTGGCCGTAAAGGAGATGAGGATGCTGACGACGACGATCAGGGTGACGTCGAGTGGGTTCAGTATGACGGGGATATGGCTGATCAGATAGACATCTCCGGGCAGCGAGATGAGCCCGAAGTAGTCTATCGCCCAGGCGACAGCCAGCCCGAGGGACAGACCCAGCAAGGTCCCCGCTATTCCGATGATCAGCCCCTGCAGCATGAAGGTCCGCAGGATCCTACGCGACGTCAGCCCCATCGAGCGTAGGATCCCTATCTCCCGCGTCTTGTCGGCCACGACCATGATCAGGGTAGACACGATGTTGAAGGCGGCGACCAGCACGATGAGCGCCAGAACCAGTGCCATGCCCATCTTCTCGAGCTTGAGCGCCGAGAACAGCCCCTCGTTCATCCGCTTCCAATCTCGGAGCGTGTACGGGTATCCCAGCTCGGCCTGCATGCGGCGTGCGTCGGCATCCGCCCGCCAGGGGTCGCTGACCCAGATTGCCAGGCCGGTCACCGCGCTCCCCATACCCAAGAGATCCTGAGCCGCGCTCAATGCCACATAGCCCATCTGGTTGTCATACTCGAACATGCCGCTTCTGAAGAGGCCTACCACCTCGAACTTCTTGAACTTGGGTATGAAGCCGGCGGCAGTGAGCTCGGCGCCGTGGGCCGAGATCAGGCTTACCGTGTCCTGCGGGTAGACCATCAGGCGGTCGGCCAGTCGGAAGCCGAGCACGATGCCTGGCAGCCCGGACTCGGCATTGGCGAAGTCCCAGGAGCCGCTGAGCAGCTGGTCCGCGAGGCGTGCCGTCGCGTCGGGGCGAACCCCACGCAGCGCCACACCCTGTTGGTAGTTGACGTCCTGGAAGATCAGCGACTCGGTATAGATGAAGGGCTCGGCGTTCGTCACCGCCGCATCCTGGCGAAGTTGTTCGAGAGGTCGCTCCCAGCCGTCCAGCCTCAGCCCTTCCCCAAAGGTGAGGACCATTATGTGGGGGTTGGTGCCAAGAATGCGATCACGAACCTCGGTCTGCAGTCCGGACATGACGCCGATCACCACGATTAGCGCCATCACGCCCACACAAATCCCACCGATGGCGATGATGGTGATCAGGTTCAAGAAGCGCGATCTGCTCCGCGCCTTCAGATTCCGGGCTGCCAGATACAGCTCAAGCGGCATAGCTCACTCCGGCCTGAGTGTCGGGAACAGAATGACCTCGCGAATCGAGGAGCGGTCGGTAAGAAGCATTACCAGCCTGTCGATGCCGAGTCCCATACCACCGGTGGGCGGCAGGCCGTACTCCAGCGCCGTGATATAATCCTCATCGACCTGATGGGCTTCCTCCCAGCCTTCTTCCTCGCGCATCCGCACCTGAGCCTCGAAGCGCTCGCGCTGCTCGAACGGATCGTTGAGCTCGCTGAAGGCGTTGGCCAGCTCGCGACCGGCGACGAAGACCTCGAAGCGCTCGGTCAGCGACGTATCGCCGCCGCGCTTGTGCTTGGCCAGTGGACTCAGCTCCACCGGATAGTCGTAGATGATGATCGGTCCGATCAGCTCATCTTCGACCAGGGCCTTGAACAGGCCGTCGAGCAGAGCGGCCTTGCCTTTCTCATCGGGGTCCTCGACGCCCGCCTCGCGCGCCGCCTCACGTAGCCCTTCTCCCTCCAGCTGGGCGGCGTTCAGCTTCCCGTGCCGCTCGAGGGCTTCGTACCAGGCCAGCCGCCTCCAGGGCGGCGCGAAGTCGAGCTGCTTGCCCTCATAGGTGATGACGCTCGAGCCCTTTACCTCTTGCACAACGTGGCAGACCAGCGCCTCGGTCAGCTCCATCATGTCGTTATAATCGGCGTAGGCTTGATAGAGCTCGAGCATCGAGAACTCGGGGTTGTGCGCGCGATCGATGCCCTCGTTGCGGAAGACCTGTCCGATCTCATAGACCCGTTCCAGGCCGCCGACGATCAACCGCTTCAGATAAAGCTCATCGGCGATCCGCAGGTACAGCTCGCGGTCGAGCGCCCGGTGGAACGTCGTGAACGGCTGTGCCGTGGCGCCGCCGTACACCGGTTGGAGGATGGGCGTCTCGACGTGCAGGAAGCCGCGCTCGTCGAGGAAGCTGCGGATCTCGCGCAACACTTTCGTTCTGGCGACGAACAGGTCCCGCACGTCGGGGTGTACCGCCAGGTCGGCGTAGCGCTGGCGATATCGGCTCTCCACGTCGCCGAAGCCACCGTGTTCGATGACCTCGCCCGATTCGCTCTCCTCCTCTTTACCGTACGGCAGCGGCCGGACCGTTTTGGCCAGCAGTTTCAGGTCGTCGGCCCGCAGCGTGATCTCGCCGGTGCGAGTCCGGAACATCGGGCCTTCGACGCCGATCCAATCGCCGAGGTCGAGCAGCTTGACCAGTTCATAACCGTCGTCGTCCAACGAGTCCTGACGGAAGTAGACCTGCACCCGACCCGTCCGGTCCTCCAGGTGGACGAAGGTCGATTTACCGTGTGGTCGCAGTGAGCGGACACGGCCCGCGATTCGGGACCTGACGGCGCTTTCGCCGGACATGGCTTCGAAGTCGCGGATCGCCGCCGCGGCCGAAGTTGTCGGCTCGTAGCGATAGGCATACGGCTCGATGCCCAGCTCCTGCAGCCGGCGCAGTTTGTCCTGCCGTGCGCTTATGACGTGCTGCGCGTCACCCGTTTCGGTCATTCTGATTTAGCCCCGTGCCGCTTCAAGTAGCCGATGATGAACTTGTCGAGGTCACCCTGCATAACACGTTGCACGTCCGGCTGCTCGATGTTGGTGCGGTGGTCCTTAACCAGCGTATAAGGTTGGAAGACGTAGGAGCGAATCTGGTTGCCCCAAGCGATTTCCGTCTTCGCTTCGTCCATTTTCTCGCGCTTCTTCTGCCGCTCCTCGAGGGCCCGTTCATAGAGCGCTGCCCGCAGCATCTTCATTGCGGTGTTCTTGTTGCGATGCTGGCTGCGCTCCTGCTGGCAGGAGACGACGATCCCGGTTGGGGTATGCGTGATGCGTACCGCGGAGTCGGTCTTGTTGACGTGCTGGCCGCCCTTTCCCGACGCGCGGTAGGTATCGATTCGCAGATCCTCGGGGACGATGTCGACTTCAACGGCGTCGTCGATGACCGGGTAGACGAATACGGAAGCGAACGAGGTATGACGCCGTGCCTGTTGGTCGAACGGCGAGATTCGAACGAGGCGGTGGACGCCCTTTTCCGCCTGCAAGTAACCGTAGGCGTAGCGGCCGGTGATCTCGAGAGCGACCGATTTGATCCCGGCCTCCTCGGCCGGAACCAGATCGAGGACGGCGACCTGGAAATCGTGGGACTCGGCCCAGCGCGTATACATGCGCATGAGCATCTCGGCCCAGTCCTGAGAGTCCGTGCCGCCGGCACCCGGGTGGATAGTGAGAAGGGCATCGCGCTCGGCGTCGGACCCGCGGAGCATGTTGCGGAACTCGAGCTCTTCCAGCTGCCTGGCCAATCCTGCGACCTCGCCGCGGAATTCCTCCTCCATCCCGGAGTCGCCCTCGGCCTCGATCAGCTCGCCCAGCTCGAGCAGCTCGCCCGACCTCCGATCGAGCTCATCCCACGGTTCGATCCAACCCTTGAGCTCGTTGAGCTCCTGCATCACGGCCCGCGCCGCGTCGGCATCTTCCCAGAAGCCAGGCGCGGTCGTCCGTTCTTCCAGCGCGCCTGCTTTGCCGCGCTTCGCCTCTATGTCAAAGATACCCCCTGAGGTCCTCGATCCGCTCGCGCAGTTCCTTGAGCAGACCCAGCTCTGTCGCTACTACCATGACCTCACCTTTCCTCTTGACGATCTACCGTCGCTAATCGTTCTAAATCAAGTCACTACAAACGATAAGGCCGCCCGAGCGGACGGCCCGAAGATATCCAAACCACCGGCGCGGTCAACCTGTCGGCCCGTGCTCGCCGTCTCACTTTTCCCAACGGGTGGAGCCGAGTGCGACCGCCCGGCGGCTGTCGGTCAGAAGACCTTCTTGCCCTTGGCGAGGATCTCGTTGAGCGCATCCCGGAAGTAGGGTGTACTCTTAGCGACCTCGATTCCGACCTGCTCGACGTATTCCTGCCACGACTTTCTGAGTTCTTCCTGGAAGAGCTCCTTCAAGCGTCCCTCGCGCAGCCCGATCTCGAGGCGCTCCGGGTGATAGGCGGCGACATCCGAAATGAGGGCGCGGGCGAGGCGGCGCGCACGCGACTCCGGGTCAGGCTGGCCGAACGGTTTGCCGGTCGCCGGAGCCTCGGCCGCGGCCGGCGATGGGGGCGGCGGCGGTGGTGGTGGGGGCGCGGCTGCCGGTCGTGGGGTCGGTTCGGGCGCAGGCGGTGGCGGTGCTGCCGGCGCCTCTGGAGTCGCCGGCTGAGGAGGTGGCGGCGCCGCGGCGGGCTGGGCGGTGACGGCGACCTGCTTCCCTTCCGATACGACCTCGAAAACGCCTCCACAGACCGAGCAGCGGGCGCGTACGCCTTCGGCCGGCACCTTGCGTGGGTCCACTCGGAATACGGTCTTACACTGTGGGCAGGAGACGTTCATGGTCCTTCCTTCATGGCTTCCGTCGTCAGTTCCGTCGTCTGGCCGCCCAGGATTTCACGTCGACCATGACGGCGATCGACTACGAAGATCGAGCCTTGCTTGGTCTTCGCGTAGGCCTTCATCTCTGTCGCCAGCTCACCGACCTGGGCCGTGTGAGTGAAGCAGCGCTGGGAATTCGTAACGACGCCGATCGACAGCGTCATCAGCGGGATACGGTGCAGCTGCCCGCGGCGGTCCTTTCCCCAAAAGAACCCGGCGCGCCTATCCTCTTCCGAATATTGGAACGGTATGAGCGTATCGAATATCGAGATGGTCTCCCGACAACAGACCTCGAAGATATCGAGCGATACATTGAAAATGAAATCATCGCCACCGATGTGACCGATGAAACCGGCGGGCGCGAAGGCCTTCACCACGTCGCGCAGGATCTTCGAAACCAGGAAGATGACGCGATCGCCGTGGTGGTAGCCGTAGCGGTCGTTGAACTCTTTGAAGTTGTCTATGTCGGCGTAGCAGACCGCGAAATCCTCTTCGGCCGCCAGACGGGCCCCGATATCCCGTTCGATCATCGCGGTCCCCGGTAGGCGCGTCGTCGGATGAACGCCGACGTCCCGCTCCGCGCGGCTGACCACCGTGCTCAGCCGCAGGAGCTTCTCGCGTTCATCCATTTCGTGCTTGAGGAAGTCATCGGCTCCGGCATCGAGCACCCGTTCGATGACCTCCATCCCCGCTGCCTCGGACCAGACAATCACTGGCACGATCGCGGTGAACGGGTCGGACCTCAGGTTGCGGATCAGCTCGCAGATTTCCGCGATCTCGCCATCGCCGTCCAGGACCACCAGCGCCGGATGCCTCCGGTTGACCGTAGCCAGCACTTCGGCCGGGGCCCGCGCCGTCAGCAGCATAGACTCCCGTCCGGCCACATGCTCCGAAAGGGCCGGTGGCGCTGGCGAATTGGCGGAGGAATAGTATACGATTACCGGTGGTAGCGGCATGATCGCGAGGTCATTAGTCCCCTACCCATCATTAACCCGCTCAACTTACTAGGGCCTTCTTACCCCGTCTAGGGTTCTGTAAACCCGAAAGATCGACCGGTTCCAACCTCAATCATAGAGGCCCAGGTCCAGCTGGCGGGCCGCCCGATCAACCCTGATGACCTGGACCTTGACCCGGTCGCCCAGCCGGAAGCGTCGCCGCTGGACCTCCCCGACCAGCGCGTACTCGTCGTCGAGAAAATGGTAGTAGTCATCCGCCAGCTGGCTGACATGCACCAACCCCTCCGCGAGAACGTCGTCGAGCAGCACGAACATGCCGTAAGATGTTACGCCGCTGATGGTTCCATCGAACACGTCGCCCAGGTGCCGCTCCAGGTACTCCATCTTTTTCAGCTCCACCGACTCTCGCTCCGCCTCCATCGCCTGGCGTTCACGGGCCGACGCGTGCCGGGCCACCGCTTCCAACTGCGACGCCATTTCCTCGGCGACCGCACGCCCTTCCAGCAGGGTCCGGCGGAGGATCCGGTGTGCTACGAGGTCCGGGTAGCGGCGGATTGGCGAGGTGAAATGGCTGTACGCCCGGGACCCCAGACCGAAGTGTCCCATCCGCTCAGCGCTGTATCGCGCCTGCTTCATGCTCCTCAGCACCAGGGTCGAGACCACGGGCTCCTCGGGCCGTCCTTCGACCGCGGCGAGGAGCCGTTGCAAGCTGCGGGGTTTCATCTCGGCACCTGGGGCGAGCTTGAGCCCCAAGCCGCTGACGAACTCGCGCAGCCGCTCGAGCCGGTCGGGGTCCGGCGCATCGTGCACCCTGTAGATGAAGGGCACTCCCCTGCTGTCCATCGATCGCGCCACCGACTCGTTCACCAGGATCATGAACTCCTCGATCAGCCGGTGGGTGTCGAGGCGTAGGATACGCTGCACGGTGGTCGGCTCACCGGCCGAGTTGACGATCACCCGCGCCTCCGGCAGGTCGAAGTCGAGGCCGCCGCGCGCTTGGCGACGCTCACGTAAGCGGAGCGCCAGGTCACGCAGGTCTCGGAGCGATTCGCGCAGTTCCCCATCAGCCGTGCGCTCGCCGTCTATTATCGCCTGCGCTTCTTCGTAGGCCAGCGCGTAGCGGCTGCGGATCACACCAGCGGTGAAATCGATCGAGCTGAGCTTGGCGGCGGCGTTCAGCTCGAGACTAGCCGACAGCGTGTAACGGTCCTGGTCGGGTCGGAGCGAGCAGAGGTCGCCGGAGAGCGCCTCGGGCATCATGGGCAGAACGCGATCGACGAGGTAAACGCTTGTTCCCCGGTGGCGAGCCTCCTGGTCGATGCGCGAGCCCTCACCAACGAAGTGCGAGACGTCGGCGATGTGGACGCCGACGCGCCAGCGATCGGCGGCGAGGCGTTCGATCGATATCGCGTCGTCATGGTCCCTGGCGTCGGCGGGATCGATGGTGAACGTCAGCGTGTCCCGGAAGTCAGTCCGCTCTTCGAGCGCGATCGCGCCATCGTACCCGGCTCTCAGTTTTTCGGCCTCGTCCAGCACACCTGGAGGGAATTCGGCCGGCAGCTCGTGGGAGTGAACGATCGCCAGCACATCGACGCCGGGCTCACCCGGTCGGCCGAGGATCTCGACGACTTCGCCTACCGGGTCGTGATGGTCGCTCCCCCAATCGACGATGCGCGCCACCACGATGACGCCGTCTTCGGCGTCGCCGCCGGCCCTCGGTGGGATGAAGACGTCGCGGTGTAGAGCGTTTTCGAGTGGTGCGAGGTAGGAGTAGCGACCGGACCGGTGGTACACGCCGACGACCCGACTGCGAGCCCGCTCAAGGACCTTGACGATGGTCCCCTCAGGGTTGCGGCCACGCCGTCGGCGCTCGACGCGAGCGACCACGCGGTCGCCGTCGTAGGCGTTCTTCAGCTGTGAAGACGGAACGAACACGTCTTCGCCGCCGTCTTCGGGAATCACGAACCCATGCCCGGCTCGGATCACCTGCAGGCGCCCCACGGCCAGGTTGATGCGATCGGGAAGTGCATAGCGGCGTTTGCGGACGCGATAGATCTCGCCGGCCTCCTCCATCTCGCGAAGTAACCGCTTCAGCCGGCGGTACTCCCGGGTATCGACGTTCAGTGCCCGGGCAATCTCCTTCGGCCGCACGGGCCTCTGGGCGCGCTCGCGCAGATAGCGGATGACGGAACTCTTGTCGGGCATGGGAGG
>JASFTI010000097.1:0-11017 GCA_050053635.1 Gemmatimonadales bacterium | reverse complement strand
TTCGTCTGGCTCTACGGTGTCCAGAACACGCAGCGGCCGATGTTCCCCGGCGACATCTCGCGCGAAGACATGGTGCGCTTGTCGAAGTACTTCGACCTGGCACCGGAGATGCCACGAGTGGACTGGAGCGAGGCGCTCTGGCATCTGCCCGTCGAGGACATCATGAGGAACGTGGACGGCCCGAAGGGCATCTTTGCTGATTCGGCTCCGGTGGCGACCGGCGGCCGGATGATCCAGCGTACGCCGGACGACCCCGCCTGGTACAAGGGCGGCCTGTATCACGACGACGAGCCCTTTGGGGTTCCCAGCCTGTGGTTCATGTCGTGGTATGACGTCTCCGTAGGTCCCAACCTGGCGCTGTTCAATCACGTGCGGTACAACGCGGAGGACCCGGAGGTCGCCGAGAACCAGTTCGCGCTGATCGCACCTGTGACGCACTGCGCGTATAGGCGCGCCTCGGAGGCGACGATCGTCGGCGAGCGCGTCGTCGGTGATGCGCGTCTCGATTACAGCGGGCTCATCTACGCCTGGTTCGACTACTGGCTGAAAGGCGAGGCGAACGGGATCACCGATACGCTGCCCAAGGTGCGCTACTACACGATGGGCTCGAACGAGTGGCAGACCTCCTCGACCTGGCCCCCCGAGGGCGCCGAGCTGGTGACCTACTACCTCGACAGCGACGGTAGCGCCAACACGCTGCACGGCGACGGCCGGCTGACGACTAGAGCGCCGGCTAGGGACAACGCCGACTCCTTCACCTACGACCCGATGGATCCCGTGACCTCTCACGGCGGCAACGTGTGCTGCACCGGCGGCGCCATACAGGCCGGCGCCTTCGACCAGCGGCAGATGGAAGAGCGGCAGGACATTCTCGTCTATACCTCGGAGCCGTTGGCGGAGGGGATCGAGGTGAGCGGCACGATCGAGATCACGCTCTACGTGTCGTCTGATGCCAGAGACACCGACTTCACGGTGAAGCTGATCGACGTCTATCCCGAAGGGCGGGCCTACAATCTGGATGAGACCATCCAGCGGGCGCGCTATCGTGAAGGCTATGACAAGCAGGTCTTCATGGAAGAGGGCAGGGTGTACGAGCTTAGCGTCAGCCCGATGTCGACCAGCAACTACTTCGCCGCCGGCCACCGCATCCGGATCGAGGTCTCGAGCAGCAACTTCCCGCGGTTCACCCGCAATCTCAACACGGGTGGCAAGAATTACGACGAGACGGAGGGCGTCGTGGCACATAACACCGTGCACCACTCCCGGCAGTATCCATCTCATATCAAGCTGCCGATTGTGAGACGATAGCGGAACGCGAAGGGCCGCACGGCGCGGGGCCCGCGCTCAGAGCGCGTAGCCGAGAAGCCGCGCAGGAAGACTGGCGTGAAGATCAGCGCGGCCGCTGCCAAGACATTGTCTAGACGAGTGGGTTGCTTGCTCCTCACCGACTTCAGGGAATAGGGGGCGCTGTCCCTCCGGCCTCCAAGGATGCGCCGGCGTTGCGTCCATGAAGCTCGAGCGGTGAGGTTATCCCGAGCGACAGAACCAGCTTGAGCGCATCGTCGATCGACATGTCCAGAAAGAAGAGTTCTTCGACCGGGACGGCCACGAGGTTTCCCGAAGTCGGGACGGGTGGGCCGGGAACGAAGACGTTGGCTAGACGCTTCGGTCCCTCGGGTGAGTGCCGGGTCGTGTAGCTCGTCACGAAGCCATAGGAATACACACCTCTACGGGGGTGTTCCAACATCACGACCTCGCGCAGCAGGTGGCGCTGCGACAATGTGGCGCTCTCGACGATATCCTTGGAAGCACCGTATACGCGGCGCACGAGTGGCAGGCTCGTGAACGCCCTCTCCACAAAGGCGATCAGCCGCCGGCCCGCCAAGTTCGTAGCAACAATCCCGGCGACTAGGACGAGCACTAACGTGGCGACCAGTCCCAACCCGGGTACCGACCGTCCGATCAGGGCGCCGATCCAAGGCCCCAGGAGGGCATCCAGATTTCGGAGCAGGAATCTCAGTGCAAGGATCGTGGCGACGACGGGAACGGTCACCACGATCCCCGCCAGTAGCTTGGCACGGACGCTAGCCAGCAATGTCTTCATTTCGTCTCTCCCAGCACTGGCTCACTCCCTGGGGTCAGCGGTCATCTCTCTGTGCGCTTCGCCGGGCGAAACGCTTGCGCGGAGAGTAGCCTGAGTGGGGTTGATTCACCCTCCCGTAAACCGAGCCGTGCCACGAGGTCGGTCGGTGCAACGAGCTCGAGATGAGGGCCCGGATCAGCCAGCCGATGTGTTGGGGGCGCGTCGGGATCTCGGACTACGAACGCCAGTGCCCGTCCTTTCACTATCGCCGGAGTTACGATAATCCGTCGAGGCAGGATGTCGGGCAGGGCGGCTGGTTGCCCGGCGCCCCAGGGAGCCTCGAACTCGATCGGATTGGGAAGAGCAACGGGTGACGAGGCAGTAATGCAGATCGATTCCCGGATCAAACCGACGCGCCACGAATCCCAGATATCGGGTGCATAGAACGATGCGATCCACCACGTGACCGAGCGGCTGCTGCGCATGTCCACTGTGCCCGTGATGGTCAGACCGCCTCGTATTTCTCCTATGCTCTCGATGCCGAGAGCTTCACGTTCGAATGCGTACATGGCGCTCCCTCGGTTACCATCGGCAGGGCGGGCACGGCGATGGCAGCCTGCTTGAGTGTCATGAGTTCACGAGCCATTTCCGTGCCGTCGTACCCTGCAAGCGCGTACAGTTGTCACCAGGATTGCTACGACGGTAGCGGGCACGGCGAAATAGACGACAAACGCGAGGTAGCCCGGCAATGCTTCATGCTGCAGTGCATCCAACACAACGTAGGCCACAAACGCTAGATAATACGCCAGGAACAAAAAGCCTTCCCACCGCGCAATCCGGTGTCCCGTAAAGCTGATAGGCAGGCATGCTAAGGCGACGGCGATCAGCACGGGGATGTCGAGATGCAACGCTGCAGGGGGTACTGGAATATTCGCGGGCGCGACAACACCGGTGACTCCCAGTACGCCGAGGATGTTGAAGATGTTGCTGCCGACGACGTTCCCGACAGCTATGTCTCGTTCACCGCGCAAGGCCGCTACTACGGACGTTGCCGCTTCAGGTAGCGAGGTTCCGGCAGCGACGATGGTCACCCCTATGATCAGTCTGCTGACGCCCAGCGCCTCGGCCATCGCCACGGACCCATCGACGAGCCATCGGGCCCCGAGAGCCAGCACCCCCAGCCCGGCTACGATCAAGAGAATGTTAGACGGCAACTTCCTGCGGGACCCCCTGCTCAGCGGATCCGGGTGGCCAGCCGTGCCGCTCGTTGGCTCGGCCTGCCTACGTGACTGCCGGATAGACCAGCTCGTATACCCAGCCATCCCGGCGAGCAGGATGATTCCGTCGCCCCGGCTGATTTCACCATCGATTGCAAGAAGAAGGAGAAGCCCGGACACGGCGATCATCACAGGCACGTCGCGGCGCACTATGCGCCGGGCTACGACGAGCGGTGCCATGAGGGCCGACAGACCTAGGACCACTAAGATGTTGAAGATATTACTCCCCACGACGTTGCCGAGGGCAACCTGCGGAGCTCCCTGAACGGTTGACTGGATGTTAACGGCCAGTTCGGGAGCGCTGGTCCCCCAGGCGACGACTGTGAGACCGATGACCAGCGGTCCAATTCCCAGGCTCGACCCCAGTCCTGCTGCCCCGCGCACCAGTAACTCGGCACCCGCGACAAGCAGGGCCAGGCCTAGACCAAATAGCAGTAGAGATAACAGTGGCACAGTGGCATCCCGGTCTTTGCGGTCACTGCTTTACCCCCGCACCGGTCATCGCTGTCGAGCATTATGGAGGGCCACACGAAGCTCGTGAGGCCGCACGCCAATCTTGCACGCGGCGATAGTGTAAGGCGTAGTGTGTGCACGGCACAATGAGCGAGTCCGTAAATGTGTCTTCACATGTGCTCGCGCCTGTATGCCACGCCGCTGCCGCATGATCCCGGCCGGCGTGGCGCACGTGCTCAGAGCGTATAACCGAGAAGACGCGGCAGGGCATCGCTCAGCCAGGGCAAGTACACGACGAGCAGTAGGGCGAGCACCATCACCGCGTAGAACGGGAGGAGGGCCCGCGTCACGTCGGGCACGGTCGTCTTGCCGATCCCGCAGCCGACGAAGAGGATCGATCCCACCGGCGGAGTGCAGAGTCCGATGCACAGGTTGAGCACCATCATGATGCCGAAGTGGAGCGGCGAGATACCCAGCTGCGCCGCCACCGGTAGAAAGATGGGCGTGAAGATCAGCACAGCCGGTGTCATATCCATGAAGGTGCCGACGATGAGCAGCACCAGATTGATGAAAAGCAGAATGAGCACGCGGCTCTCGGTCAGTGAGAGCATGAGGGAGGTGAGGTCCTGGGGGATGTTCTCGTAGCTCAGGATCCACGATAGGGCTGTGGACGTGGCGATGAGCAGCATGACGATGGCCGTCGTCTCGGCCGACTTGAGCACGATGTCGGGGAGGTCGCGGAGCCGGACTTCGCGATAGACCGCTGCGAGGATGAGTGAGTAGACCACGGCCACGGCGCTCGCCTCGGTGGCGGTGAAGATCCCGGCGATGATGCCCCCCATGACGATCACCACCAGGAGCAGGCTGGGGATTGCCCGAACGAAGATCTTCACGCCGTCCAGCAGACCCGATCGCCCGGCCACGGGGTAGCCGCGCCGGGCGGCGATCACTCCGGCGACCAGCATGAGCGCCAGCCCCAGCAGGATGCCCGGCAGGTATCCGGCGACGAAGAGTGCGGCGATGGATACACCGCCGCTCGCCAGGGAGTAGACGATGAGCACGTTGCTGGGCGGAATGAGAAGGCCGGTGACCGACCCGGTCATGGTGACGGCGACGCTGTAATCGCGCTCGTACCCTTCGCGCTCCATCGCCGGGATCATGAACCCACCGATGGCGGATGTGGCGGCGACCGCCGACCCCGAGATGGTGCCGAAGAACATGCTGGCCAGGACGTTTATGTACGCCAGGCCGCCGGCGAACCCGCCGACCAGCACCTTGGCGAAGTCGATCAAGCGCCGCGCGATCCCACCGCGAGCTATGAGCTGTCCCGAGAGGATGAAGAACGGAATGGCGAGCAGCGCGAAGCTGTCGATTCCCGTCGCCATCCGCAGTGCTGCGGTGGTGACGGCGGGGCCTACAGGGATCGTGAACAGCATCGCGACCACCGTCGCGATCCCGATGCTCACGGCGATGGGCACGCCCAGCGCCAGGCAGGCGACGAACGTCACGACCAGAAGTAGCACCGAGGCGTCCATCAGCGCTCGGCCCTTCGAGCTGCAACCGTAACGATCGATTCGAGCGAGAAGACGACCATAAGCAGCCCGGCCAGCGGCAGGGCGAGATACACGTAGCCCATGCGGAGACCCATCGCCGCGGAGATCTGGTTCAGCTGGAAGGCGAGCTGAACGAGACGCAGGCCGCCGACTACCATCACCGTGAACGCGAAGAGCAACACCAGCGTGTGAGCGAGGATGGCCGCCGCACACTTGCCGGCACCGGTGAGTCGTTCGGTGAGCAGGTCGATCCCGAGATGGGCGCGGGTCCTGAGCGCGTATGCGGCGCCCAAGAGCCCGATCCAGATGAGGAGGAAACCGGCGAGCTCTTCTGTGAACGAGCTCGGTGCGCGCAACAGGAAGCGGGACACGACTTGCCAACTCACGTCCGCCACCATGGCGACCATGAGCCCGACGATCAGCCAGGCGAGGGCCCGCTCGAGTTGCTCTGCGTAACGTTCCAGCCGGTGCGCGGCCGAGCGCGGGGTGGAGCTCATCTGATCCGCTCTATCGCACGCAAGAGATCGTACACCGAGCTGCCTCGATAGCTGTCGTGCATCGGCCGCACGGCCTCGCGGAAGGCGGACTTATCGGGTTCGATAATCTCGACGCCCGCTGCCCGTACCTGCGCCAGCGCCTGCTGCGACGCCTCACGCCAAAGTCGACGCTGTTCCGCAACGGAGACCGCGACAGCCGCGGTCAACCATTCGCGCTCCTGAGGGGAGAGGTCGGTCCAAACGCGCGTGCTGATGAGCAGGATGTCCGGTACCCAGGTATGCTCGTCCAGTGTGTAGTAGCGACTCACCTCGTAGTGTCGGGAAAGAAAGAAGCTGGGTGGGTTGTTCTCGGCACCGTCCACGACGCCCTGCTGCAGCGCCGAGTAGAGCTCGCCCCAGTCGATAGGGGTGGCGGCACCGCCGAGAACCTGCACCATGCGGGTCGAGGTGATGCTCTTCTGTACCCTGATCTTGAGGCCGCGGAGATCCTCGGGCGTCCTGATCGGGGTGCCGCGAGTGTAGAAGCTGCGCGGGCCCGCGTCGTAATAGCAGAGTCCTCTCAGGTAGTATCGCTGACCGGTGAGCAACAGGCGTCGGCCGATCTCGCCGTCCAGCACCCGCCACAGGTGATCCTGATCCCGGAACACGTAGGGGATGCTGAAGATCGTCATCTCGGGCACGAACGACTCCAGCGGACTCGCCGAGACCTTCGTCATGGCGAGGCTCCCGATCTGCAACATCTCTATCAGCTCCCGTTCTTCGCCCAGCTGGCCGCCCGGGTAGATGTCGACGCGCATGCGTCCGCCCGAGAGCTCGCTCAGCCGGTCCGCCATATGCACCATCGCTCGGTGTACCGGGTGGGCGACTTCGAGTCCGTGGGCGAGTTTCAGAACGCGCGTGCCGTTCTGGCCCCGGCAGCCGGACAGTGCCACGAGGAGCAGCAAGGGCAAAAGCCAGCCGACGGCCTTCCGAGTCATACGCTGCGGCTCGCTAGCCAATCTCGGGCTCGATGACACAGGCGCCGAGTGCGCCCAACTCGCGCACGATCCGTTGGCGCAGGTCGTCATCCTCGCAGACGCCGACGATCGCTCCGCCCGAGCCGGTGAGCTTGGCGCAGGTGTCCAGGGCTCGCGCCGCCTCGACCATCCTGAGATCGCTCTCGCTGATCGCCATGATGCGACGGCGTAGATCGAAATTCGCGTTCATCAGAGAAGAGAGCTGCTCGCTATTCCCCTCCAGAATCGCCGTCTTGCCTTCGTCGGCGAGCGCGGCGATCTGGTCCAGAGTCTCCCGGACTTCGACATCGCCCTGCTCCCAGCGGCTCCTGAGATCGTTCAGCACCCGCCCGGAGACCTTTGCAGGCTGGATCTGGTACGCGACGTACAGCCTCGGCAGTAGCGCAGGATCGAGCGGCTCGTAGCGGCCGTGTCCGTGCTCGCCCATCAACTCCTCGGAGAAGTCCATGTAGACCAAACCCTCGTAGACCTGGGCCACCCGGTCCTGCAGACCGGCGGTTATTCCCAGCTCGTCCACCTCGGCCGAAAGGATGAGCGCCGGCTGGTGCTCTTTGGGAACCTCGATCTCGTAGAACGCCATCAGGGCGCGCAGCGTGGCGGTGACGATGGCGCTGGAGCCGGCAAGCCCCACCTGACGCGGGATGGACGACCGATACTGGACCGTGAAGTTGCGCTGCTCGAGGGCGACGTCGTGCGCGCGGCAGTAGTTGTGGAAGGTCTTGATCGTCGCCTTCACGAGCCGAGCGCCGCCGTAGTATCCCTGCCGGCCGACGGAATCCACCAGCTGCTCGACGCTGTCGAACGTGTCTACGTCGGGTCCGCCTGGCTCGATGCGCAGCCTAGTAGACTCGGTCAGCGCGACTCGCGCGGCGAAGTTGCGGAGAACGAACGAGATGGTGCGGCCGAAGTAGCCGTCGGACGGATTGCCCAGGAGGCCGACCCGGGCGAAGGCGGTTCGCTCAATCGCGGCCTGCCCCACCCCTATAGCTCCGCCATCCCGAGACCTGTCAAGACGCCGCGCATGTAGCCGAAGGACCGTTGCATGCCGGGCAGCGGGTCGGAGGCGTCGATCTCGTACTCCAGGTTCACGTGCCCCGTATACCCCATGGCGCCGAGTTGCCGGAAGATGGCTGGAACCGGCATGGCGCCCTCACCGACGATGCACTGGCTCTCCCTGTCCAATAGGTCCCTGAGGTCCTTGATGTGGATGTCGAGCACGCGGTCCGCGGCCTCGGCCAGTGCCTCGACCACGTCGACGCCGGTGCGCGCCGTGTGGCCGAGGTCGACGCACAGTCCGACGCGGGGATCCATGTCGCGGATGATCGGCAACGCGTCGCGCGGCCCTGGGAAGTAGCGGTCCTCGGGGCCGTGGTTGTGGATCGCCACCGCGATGTCGTACTGACGGACGAAGCGCTCGATGCGCGGCAGTGTGGTCGGTGTGGGCGCGATGACCATGAGTGGCATGCCGCAGACCTTGGCATACTCGAAGTGGGTACGGATGTGGTCGTCGTCGTCTTCCTGTAGCGTTATCACGCCGCCGCTCACGATCTCGAGGCCCGCCTCCTCGAACTCCCGGCGTCCGGCCGCCAATTCGGCGGGCGTGCTCTCGTACGGCAGGTGGAAGGATTTCACGCTGACGTAGCGGGCGCGCAGCGCCTTGATAGCGGCGATGGCAGCGGCGCGGCTCAGTTCGCGCAGCGAGTAGGTGGCGACGCCGAGCTTGATCCCTCGCATCGCGGCACATTTGGCGTTGCTCTCCCAAGCAGCGGCCTGTGCGGGAAGCGTCAGCGCCGCTGCACCGAAGGCCGCCGTCTTCAGGAACTTGCGTCGGCTAAGGTCGTGTTCGGTCATGGTCACACCTCGGGCTGCCAGCCCGGTTCGTAGTCGCGGGTCCAGAGCGCCAGCGCCTCGGCGTCACCGACGATGCGCCCCGTCGCCGGATCGCAATGGAGCGTGCGCCCGGTGCGCTGCGCGATGTTGCCGAGATGGCAGAGCAGCACGCTCTTGTGCCCGTCGTCGATGGGAGCGGTGAGCGCCTCCTCGCCGCGGATGGCCGCCAGGAAGTTGGCGATGTGCATATCGGTGAGGCTGCCGCCGCCGCGGGTGTCGAGCGCGTCATCCGCGTCGCCACGCAGTCGCCGTTCGATCTCGTTGTTGTCTTTGTCGTATACCACATAGCCGGCGCGGTCGATCACTATCGTCCCTTCGGTACCATGGATCGACGCGCCGCGGCCGCGGCCCTCGACCGGGCGGCCATTGCAGCTGCGTCCGTCCCAGGTGATGGTCATGCCATCGGCGAAATCGAACGACGCCACCTGCGTGTCGGGGCACTCCCAGTCGTCGTCGAAGTGATAGCGGCCGCCCGCCGAGCTGACGCGGGCCGGGTAGTCGACACCGAGTGCCCAGCGGCAGACGTCAAGCTCGTGCGTGCCGTTATTACATATCTCGCCGGTGCCCCAGCGCCAGAACCAGTGCCAGTTGTAGTGCACGACGTTGTCGCGGTACGGAGTGCGCGGGGCCGGGCCCTGCCACAGATCGTAGTCGAGCCAGCTCGGCACCTCTGCCACCTTGCCGCGGCCGATAGTCCCGCGCGTGTTCGCATACCAGGCGCGTGCGTAGTAGGGTCGGCCGATGATCCCCGCCCTGATCGCGTCCATGGCGGCGATCGATTCCGGCGCCGAGCGCTGCTGGTTACCCATCTGCACCAGCTGCCCGTAACGCCGCTGCGCCTGGACCAGCAGCTCACCTTCCCGCGGGTTGTGGCCGCACGGCTTCTCGACGTAGATGTGCTTACTGGCCTGCAGCGCGAGGATGGAGGCGGGCGCATGCCAGTGGTCCGGTGCGGCGACGACCAGCGCGTCCAGGTCGGGGTCGTCGAGGGCGCGGCGGAAGTCTGCGACGCCGCTGGGGCGTCGCTCTTGCCACGCGCTCAGTGCCGCGATGGTGGCGTCTGCCGCGCGCGAATCGACGTCGCAGATGTAAGCGACCTCGGTGCCGGCCCTGGCGAAGCCCTGGGCTAGTTCGCTGCCGCGACTGTTCACGCCCATCACGCCCACCTGGATACGGTCGCTGGGGGCGAACGAGGTGCGGAGCGCCGGGAACGCGCTCCATACGCCAACCCCGAGGCCTGCGGCGGTGCTTCGCGCGATGAAGGAACGGCGGTCGATGACGTCCGTCATGGTGAGAGCTCCCGGATCTTGATGTTGCGGAACCAGACGTCGTCGCCGTGGTCTTGCAGGACGATGTGCCCGGTCCGTTTCGCGGCGAAGCCCTCGAGCGGCTGGTACTTGCTCGCCGCGAGGGCCGAGTCGAAGGCGGCGTCCCCGAGCTCGAACTCCAGAATCTTGACGCCGTTCAGCCAGTGCTCGCCGTGTGTCCCGCGGAAAACGATCCGCGCTTCGTTGTACGTTCCCACCGGGCGCAGCCGCTTGTCGGCTCCCGGCGGCACCAGGTCGTAGAGCGCCGAGGCCATCCGGGTGGGACCGTTCCGGGCATCGGGATGCCGCTCGTCGTCGAGGATCTGGTACTCGAAGCCCAGTGCGGCGTGGGTCGGGGGCGCCGCCGTGGACATCGCCTCCGACACGTTGTACTTGATCCCGCTGTTGCCGGCAGGGCTCACCTTCCACTCGAGCACGAGCTCGAAGTCGCGGTAGCTCTCCACCGTCATGATGTCGCCGCCCTCCAGCGGTTGACCGTCCGGGGCGGTGGGCACCGCGCCGCTGGCGACCTTGCGGATGCTGCCGGCCTCAATGATCCAGTGCCCTGCGGGAATCGAATCCCGGCCCAACCCCCGCCAGCCCTCGAACGTCTCCCCGTCGAACAAGAGCTTCCACCCTGCGGCTTCCTCACTGGCGGTCAGCGAGTTGAGCTGTGGTTGCTGCTCCGCCCTGCAGGCGAGTAGCGCCGCTAAGGCGATGCACGCCAGACGCACTTCTCTTGCGCGGCTCATTGTTCGCTCTCCGTCGGTGCGGGAAGGCGCGCGGAGATGTTGACCCGGCTCCTTCTGCGGGCCGCCTCGACGCCGCATGCTACGGCCACGGCCGAGCTCCACCCGACCCGCTCGTCCGCGAGGGGTCGCTGGTTCTTCCGCAGACTCTCGATGAACGATGCGCTGGCGAGCAGATTGGGGTTGCCGGCT
>JASFTI010000096.1:0-11056 GCA_050053635.1 Gemmatimonadales bacterium | reverse complement strand
CCAGATCGCCAAGCACATCGGCGCCACCGTCTTCGCCGTCACGGCGGGAGCTGAGAAGGCCGGCCGCGTGCGCGAGCTGGGAGCCGACCACGTCATCGACCGGCTCGAGTCCGACTTCTCGAAGGAAGTATGGAAGGCGACCGACAAACGGGGCGTCGATCTCGCCTTCGACAGCGTCGGCGAAGCGGTCTGGCCCGACCTGCTCCGCTGCCTCGCCCGCGGCGGCCGGCTAGTCAGCTACGGTGCCACCACCGGACCGGCCGGCCGGGTTGACATCCGCCTCACTTTCTGGAAGCAGCTGCAGGTCACCGGGACCACAATGTCGAGCGTGTCCGAGTTCGAGGAGGTAATGTCGCTGGTCCTCGAGAGGAAGTTGAAGCCGGTAATCGATGTCGTCTTGCCGCTCGAGCAGGCGCGTGAGGCCCACCAACGACTCGAGGCCGGCGACGCCTTCGGTAAGATCGTTCTGGATTTGAGCCTCTGATCCAGCTGACGCTCCAGACGCCAGTATGTATCGAGCGGCACGACGAACAGGACGGAGACCCCAAACCCGGGGCTGGACTACTGGGTCCTGCGAATGGGGGTCTCGCGCCTGGGGAGGTCCCAAAGATGACTGCGAGAAAGCTCCCGACAAATCCGCCGGCGACAGCGGCTGCCGCGATCAAGGCCCGCGCCCGCGAGCTCGGCTTCGAGCTCGTCGGTATCGCGCCGGCGGATCGACCGCAGCACAGCGACTTCTACCTCGAGTGGCTGGAGCGCCAGTACAACGGCGAGATGGCGTATCTGGCACGCGAGGATGCGGTACGGCGCCGACTTGACCCTGGCCAAGCGCTGCCCGACGCCCGCTCGATCATCGTGGTAGCGATGAACTACGCCGGCGGCGGGAAGGGCCCGGCCGACGATCCCGGGCAGCCGGTGATCGCCCGCTACGCCCGCGGCGTCGATTACCACACCGTCTTCGAGGAGAAGCTCGAGCAGCTGGCGGATGCGCTCCGCAAGCTCGCCGGCGACGCGACCGGCACGCGCTGCTACGTCGATTACGGACCGGTGCTGGAGCGCGATCACGCACAGCAGGCCGGCATCGGCTGGATCGGCAAGAACACCTGCCTGATTCACCCCGACATCGGCTCATACATATTTATAGGAGAGATCCTCACGGACGCCGAGCTGCAGACCGACGAGGCTTTCCTGCCTGATCACTGCGGCACCTGCGACCGCTGCATCTGGGCCTGTCCCACGGGGGCCATCGAAGGACCCCGGGTCCTCGACGCCCGTCTCTGCATCTCCTACCTGACCATCGAGCTGAGGGGCCCGATCCCCATCGAGCTGCGACCGGCGATCGGCAACCGCATCTTCGGTTGCGATATATGTCAGGAGGTCTGTCCCTGGAACAAGGAAGCGCCGCCGACGGACGAGCCTCGCTTTCAGCCGGCCGACGATGTCGGCGGTCTGGAACTGATCGCACTCATGCGGTTGACGGACAAGGAGTTCGCAGCGCGCTCCGCCGACTCGCCGCTGGCGCGGGCGAAGCGCCGCGGTCTGCTCCGCAACGTCGCCGTCGCCCTCGGCAACTGGGCCGACCCGGCGGCCATACCGGCGCTGGCCGACGCTCTCAACGATGACGACCCTCTGGTCCGCGGCCACGCCGCCTGGGCGCTCGGCCGCATCGACCGCCCGGAGTCGGCAAAAGCACTTGAGTTCCGCCTGCAGCTCGAGGAGGACGGCTGGGTCAGAACGGAGATCGGACTCGCACTCGCCGGCCCGGTTTCGTGATCACTGATGACTGACTATCGCCACCCCCGTCGGCACCTTTGGCCAGAAATATGTCGTCTTCGCCGGCAGCCGTTCACCCGCCGCCGCTGCTTCGCACACCTGTGATACACGGGGTGCGGCGAGCAGCGCCGCCGCCTGCACCGCTCCCGACCTCACGGCAGCCAACGCCTCGCTCGCCTCCTTCACGTAGCTGATTCGATCCAACTGCTCCTCGCCAGACAGCCTCAGACAACCCGAGAGGAAGTCATCGTGAAGCGCCACCGACGAGATGCCGCTCACCGCGTCCGGCTTCCGTAGGCGCATGAGCCAGGCGCCCGGCTCTTCCCCCGCCACCAGTACGAAAGCTGGCCGGCCCGCTTCCTCCCCCAGCGCCCGCCGCACCGAGTCGTTGTCCACGTCCGTCAGCCTGCTGATCTCGAACTCCGACGCCGCATCCAGCGCCGCGCTCCAGTCCAGCGGCTCGCCACCGATGACACGGTGCGTCGGCAACAGCAGCAGCCCCGGGTCGCTCTCGGGAACGATGTAGGCCAGCAGGCGATCGTGCGCGGCCCCGCCAGCCGCCACATCGCCAGGGGCGCCCAGCTCGTCACGGTAGGCGAGCGCCGTCTCGTAACGGTGATGGCCGTCGGCGATCAGGAAGACCTGCTCGCTCAAGGCGCCGGCCAGTTTGTCGAGCCTCTGCCGCTCCGCGACGCACCATAACTCGTGCGTCTGACCGGCAGGAAACTCCGCCCGCTCCGTCGGCTCTTCCTCGGTCAGGCTCCCTAGAAATCCGGCGATCCGAGCCCCAGCGTCGGAACAGATGAAGAAGATGGGAGAGAGCTGTGCCCGACAGGCCCGCAAGAGGGCCAGGCGGTCGGCCTTGGGGCCCTTCATCGTGCGCTCGTGCGGCAGGACGATCCCCTCGTCGTAGCGGGCGAGTCTCAGGGCCGCCCAAACGCCGGTACGTGCAAACGACTGATCTCCTAAGACGAAGTGATGCCGATGGACGTAGAACGCAGGCCGCTCGGCTCGGGCGAGCACGCCGTCCTCCACCCACGACTCCAGCCTGCGCGCCGCCCGCTCGTAACGCTCGGGCCCGTCCCCGACGGGATTGGTGATGTGTACAATGTTGTACGGGCTTCGCCCGCGCAGCTGCACTGCCTGCTCGGGGCCGATCACGTCGTACGGTGGCGCCAGGACCATGTCGAGGCCACCCACACGGTCCGACCGATAACGCAGAGCCCGGAGCGGTGCGACTCGCGCCGTCACTCGCCGGGGTTCCTGATCGCGTTGAAGATCAGCGGGTAGGAGGCGATCGTCTGGCCCCGGTACTGGGGTCTGAAGCCGAACAGGACCACCCGACCGCGACCGTGTCGCACGACCGCAATCGCACCATGCCCTGCAATGTGCTCAGCTCCGTTGACCCAGCCGCTCAGCAGTAGCTCACCGGCCTCACCATAACGTCCCACGATGTTTACGTTGCCACCCGCCTCGTCGGTCGGCTCGAAGGCGAGTCCGCGCTGGAACCAGGCCGCCGTACGCGCCGGCACCCCCTGAGCGAGTGGATGACCGCGCTCGAGGCGCAGGCGCAGAATCGAGCCCGGAATGAAGAAATCGCGCCGGTCGATGTCCGCCAGCACGTCCGTTACCGGCAGAGCGAACTGCTCGACCGGCAACAGCGACGCGCGGTTGAAGGCAATCAGTGTGCCGCCCGCCCTGACGAACTCCTCCAACCCGCGCACACCCGCCTCACCGAGGCCACCCACATACTCCGGTGGCATCTCGGCCGCCTCGTACCCTTCGACCATCCGCTCCGGCGAAAAGTCGGGGAGCAATATGACGTCGAACCGGGAGCCGAGATCCCCGGCGCGGGCGTCGGCATCGCGCAGCTGCTCGTATTCGATCCCGTACTCATCGAACACCCAGCGGGTCCAACCCGCATCCATCGAAGGCAACCACGGCTCGTAGACGGCGATGCGCGGACCGCGACCGCCGGAAAGGCCCGACGCCTGCTTGTCATATGACGGCGCCCCGATGGGCTCCGACAGCGCCACGTCGGGCAGTTCAGCCAACGCCGCCACATCGACGCCCATCATGAGCGGCAACGTGTGCGCCGTGACGTCGTACGGCGTGCGCAACGGGCCGCCCGGGTACTCGGGCAACGATGGATACTCCTGCACCTCCAGCATCGTCTTCGCGAAGCCCGAATACGGCTGCGCCAGTGGGAGCACGTACGTGCCCTCGGTGTAGACGCGACCGTCGGCGACGAACGATTCCAGTGCGCGATGCACCTCGACGCCGCCCGTGACCAGAATGCGCAACATGTCAGCCAGCCCAGCGGCGTTCTGGCCCTCGAGCGGGATCACGAACGCCCGCGGCCAGCCCTCGCGCCCGCCGATGCCGCGCAGCCCGATACGGTAGAAGTTGCGGAGCCAACGCTCGCGGTAGAGCGCCGCCTGCTTGAGCAGCGCCGTTGCCCCCGCCTCCATGTAGTCGACGATGTCGGCGAGCCGCCATTCGCCACCCGGCCAGGGCTCGGGAAACCGCCAGGAAGATACTTGAGCGTCGAACCCCCTGCGGCCGCCCAACGAGTCGAACGGCAGAGTGATCGGCGTGGCCAGCCGGGCGCTCGCCGTCTCCGTCAGTACCCGCACACCGCCGTGGTAGTGCTGGTAGGCGCGCGCCGGCGTCCAGGCATCGTAGATCGCGTTTATCACGATCCCCGTCTTGCCCTGCCCGTACATCTCCCACGCCATCGCCGTACCGATGGCGTTGGACCCGGCGATGAGCAGCGGGTCGACGTTCGGCTCGACCGGGTCGGTCCACGGCGGAGCGAAGAGTCGCGCGCCCCGCGAGCCCATCTGGTGGATGTCATGCACGATCTGCGGGTGCCAGACGTTGTGCAGCTTGGTTACCGTCAGCTGTGTCTCCTTCTGCGTGAAGGCGTACCAGTCGCGGTTGTTGTCGTGCCCGACGTAATGGTGGTAGAGGAACGGTGGCCCCGACCCTTCCCACGGCTGACCCAACGTGCTCTCGTACCAGTCCACCACCATCTGGCTGCCGTCGGGATTGAGCGACGGCACCAGCAGCAAGATCACGTTTTCCAGGATCGCGCGGGTCTCCTCGTCGTCCCGCGATGCCAGATGGTAAGCCAACCGCATCGGCATCTGGTAGCCGCCCACCTCGGTCGAGTGGATCCCGCCCGTGATCAGAACGATCGTGCGTCCCTCCGCGATCAGCTCCCGCGCCTCCAGCTCCGACTCGAGCAGCCGCGGGTCCGCCAGCCTCTGTTGTACGTCCAGGTAGTGGTCGAGCCGCCGCAGGTTCTCGGCGCTCGAGACCGTCAGGGCGATGAATGGACGCCCCAGCGTCGTCATCCCCAGCGTGTCGAGCACGATCCGGTCGCTGGCCTCGGCCAGGACATTCAGATAACCGGTGATCTCGTTCCAGTCCGCCAGTCTCCGGTCCGCACCGACCTCGAAGCCGAGGAACGAGGCAGGCGTCGGGATTTCTTCCGCCGCCCTCTGGGCCCGCCCCAGCGTCGGCAGCAGGACCACCATCAAAAGCGCAAAGCACACGTATCGCAGCCGCATCTCGGACCCCTCCACCGGGCACCGTTAAGCTGATGGTGAATAGAAGTGGGCTTGATAGCTCACTCTAGAGGAGGGGTGGGCCACCCGCAAGATCTGGGGGGGTGCGCTGGCGCGCGTGTTGGGAAGTCAGGACTGGCTGCCTGACCGTTCACTTGACTGCCACCTGACCGCCGCCTGTCAGATTGGATCGCGGGAGGAAGCGATTTCTACAGCAATTCGGGTAGTAGCGGGCGCGCCAAGCGCGCACCGTATGAACCGCAGACCGCGAGGAGGCACACAGGTGAACGGCTGGAACCGGCTCGGCCCGGCAGAGATCTACCAGACCGACCTCGAGCGGCACCTCTTCGCTCCCGCAGCGCGCCGCAACGGCCGGCTCCGAGCTTGGCTGGTACTCGACCCCTTCGCCAGATGGCTCCGCGACTGGTTCGCCAGCCGCCGGTCCCGCTGGAAGGCCCTCGCCCAACCGGGCCGGGCCTAGCGCCAGCGCCCTCACACAGACACGGCTGGACCCAGGGCTTTGGCCCGGGGAGCGCCCTGGGTTCGAGCGCCCCCCGCTGCTGAGAGCAGATCTGAGGATCGGTATCGGTGGGATCGCCGCGATGGACTGCACCCTCCAACGCGGTGGTGGGGTCGTCCCTGCCCGCTGTGCCGCCTGCCTAAGGCGCGCCCGCCTGAGCCGAGCTCAGCACCGAGTAGGTGAGCGCCGCGGTCAAGGCCAGATAGAACAGTCCGAGCCCGACGATCTTCGCTACCCGCGCCGCTTCCCTTAGCCTTTTCCGTCTAACGATCATGGCTACCTCCGGTTCGCCAGATCTCGTTCTCGGTTCTGCGTGCCCTCCAGGTCTCGCCGGCAGTATACGAGGCCAACTTCAGCGGGCTCTCAACCGCACGTCATCTGGCCTATCACGCGATCATCCCCCCAATCATCTCGAAGGCGCCGCCACCCCAACTCGGCGCACTGTAGCCAGTTACGAGGTTCAGTGGCAGGCGCTGATCCGACAACGCAGAAGAAGCTTGCGGTGACCCGCAACGGGCATGCACTATGTAACGGTAACGCACCCAACACGAGCACCTACTTTCGGCCCTGTCAGCAGCAGGACCCGGGCCGCCGCCGCACGGTCAAGAGTGCGAACGGAGAAAGCGATGAGTCGCCCGGCCCCAACGTCTCTCTCGCTGTTCTGCTCACCTGATCAGCCCATCCGCGCCCGATGATCGAATTCCGGACCTTCGGCCGCGGCGCCGTTCGCCGAGACGGTGAGGACCTAACGGGGGTTACGGCCCAGAAGCAGCGATTCGCCTTGCTGGCCTATCTGGGCGTCGAAGTGCGAGCTTCGCGCGACCGACTTCTGGCTCTCTTCTGGCCAAACCGCGAGGAAGAGAAGGCGCGCCACTCTCTGTCCCAAGCGCTCTACGCTCTCAAACGCGAACTGGGCGAGGAGTGTCTGCGGATCGAGGGCGACTCGGTGGCGCTAAACGCCGCGGCCTGCACGGTGGACGCCACGCAACTGGAGACTGCGGCCGAGAACGGGGACTGGCGGCGAGTCGTCGAGTTGTACCAAGGACCGTTCCTGGAGCAGTTCTCGCTACCCGGCGCCGGCGATTTCGAGGAATGGCTCGCCAACACACGCGCCGGCCTAGCCCGGCTGGCACACCACGGCTTCCGCAACGTTATCGCCGAGTGGCTGACGGCGGGCGACACAGCCGCGGCTCTGAAGGAGGCATGGCGCTGGACGACGCTGGAGCCGCTCGATGACGAAGCACAGCACACACTGATCGGCCTGCTCGCCGCCAGCGGCGACCGCACGGCGGCGCTCAGTCGCTTCGATGCCTATCGCGAGCGTCTGACCCGCGAGCTCGATGTCGAGCCTCTGGACGAGACCCTGGCGCTGGTCGACCGGGTGCGCGCGGGAGAATCGCCCGAATTCCGCCCGCTGTCAGAGACGACGCGCCCACCGCCCGAGCCGGTTCCGGCGACGCCGGAACCGGACGCAGCGCAGCCCGCGACCGGCCGAGCGCCCAGTAGCCTGGGGCTGCTCTGGAAGCAAGTGCGGACCCGCCGAGTCTTTCACGTAGGCCTGCTCTACCTCGGTGCGGGCTGGCTGGCCATGCAGCTCACCGACATCCTGATCGAGCGCGGCCTCTTACCCGACTTCTACTTCAACGTCCTCCTGTTGGTACTGGTAGCCGCACTGCCGATCGCCCTCATATCGGCATGGGCCTACGAGCAACCGCCCGGTGAGCGCTGGGCTTCCTTGATCAGGAAACTGGGCCCCGTCCACGTGCTGGCGGCCCTGTTCGCGGCCGCACTCCTCCTGCTACCGGCGCGTTTCCTGCTGGAACGCGACGCACAGGACGACGCTATCCTCATCGAGGCCGGCGCGCCGCCGCCCGCGACCAGCATCGCCGTCTTCTACTTCGATGATCACAGCGAAGACGGGCAGCTCGGCTACCTGGCCGAGAGCCTCACCGAACATCTGATTCACGAGCTGGCTCAGGTGAGCGCCCTCGATGTCAAGTCCCGGAACGCTGTAAAACCTTTCCGCGACGCGAGTATCTTGCCCGACAGCATCGCAAAGCTCTTGGGTGTCGGCACGCTAGTCGAGGGCAGCGTCACAGGAACACGTGCGCGGGTTCGGATCAGCGTTCAGCTCGTCGATGCGAGTACCCTCGACCACATCGATAGCGAGTTGATCGATGGGTCGGCCGAGGACCCGTTCGCTCTCCTGGACAGCGTGGGGACCGATATCGCACGAATGCTCCGCCTCTGGCTGGGCGTGGAGATCCGGCTGCGCGAGCTGCAGGCTGGCACCGAGAGTCAGCTCGCCTGGACTAGCGTCCGGCGGGCCCAGGCGATGATGCAAGATTTCGAGCGACTCGCTGCGTCCGGCGAC
The DNA here is from genome assembly GCA_050053635.1 of Gemmatimonadales bacterium. Taxonomy (GTDB): domain Bacteria; phylum Gemmatimonadota; class Gemmatimonadetes; order Palauibacterales; family KS3-K002. Next base: position 2,817 of record JASFTI010000096.1, on the reverse strand, counting down.
GCGACCTCGGCAGCCGGCAGCCTGGAACGCGCCGACTCGTTACTCGCCGCGGCCGAAGGGGCCGACGCCGACTGGATCGAACCCATCATCGGGCGGGCCGAGCTGGCCGACCTGGGCGCCTTCCGCCTGGGTCCGGGTGACTGGGCCTACGACACGACCTGGGCGCGGCGCGGGATGACCCAAACCGGCCGTGCCTTGGAACGCGATCCCCGGAACCCCAGAGCCCTCGAACTGCGTGGCATACTGCTCTCCTACCTGGCCGCGGTGGACACCGCTCGAACCGACAGCCTGAACGCCGCGGCGGAGGAGACGCTACGCCAGGCCGTCAACCTCGATCCATCGCGGGCGCGCGCCTGGGACCGCCTCAGCCTCATCCTCATGGACAAAGGGGAGCTCCGCGCCGCGATGGCAGCGGCCGAGAACGCCTACGAGGCGGATCAGTTTCTCAGTGAAGCTCCGCGCATCCTCTTCCGGCTATGTCAGGCCGCCCTGTGGCTGAAGGACTGGGAGGAAGTCACCCACTGGTGTGGCGAAGGACACGGCAGGTTTCCAGACGCTCCGGGCATAAGCGCCGCCCAGATGACCGCTCTGGCGAGCCCGGGGGGACCGACGCCGGATGTGGATCTCGCCTGGGAGCTGGTGCGGAGCATCCTCGCCGCGAGCCCGCCCCAGAGGATCGAGGCGCGGCGCGCGCAGCTCTTCATGCAGATGGCCGCCGTGATCGCCCGCGCCGGCCCGGCCGACAGCGCCCTGGCGCTGGTCGCCCGAGCCCGCGCCGCGAGGGAGGAGGGCGATCCGGTGTTGGACTACCATGAAGCGAACGTGCGACTTCACCTCGGCGAGACAGAACACGCCATCGAACTGCTCGCCGCCTACCTCGAGGCCGTGCCCGGCGAGAAGGATTACATCGCTCACCAGGACTGGTGGTGGGAGAGGCTGTGGGACGACCCTCGCTTCCAGGCGATCGTCGCCGAGCCCGAATAGCGCCGGCCTCGGATTCCGCCATTACTCCCGGCTAGGACTCGAGCCCGTCTATTGCTCGACAATGATGTGCGGGTCCTCCGAGGTCCGCAGCTCGCCGGCCACGACGGTGACCGTGTACTTGTACCTCCCGTAGGCCGCGTCCGACCTGATCGTGGTGCGCGCCGTGTCGCCCTCCGCCACGCTCAGCAGGCTGTCTGCCGTCGGCAAGCCGAGCGTGTCGCCCCGCAGATCGATGATCAGCGAATCAGCGGTCGCGTGGAACCAGCGTACAGTGTCTCCACGGTGAGTCGTCACCGGATCCGGTTCGATGGAGAGCGGGGCGGTATCGCCGGTGACCTCAACGTTGACGACCTCACCCGCCTGTTCCCGAGAATCAGGACACCCCGTGCTCGCGAGTGCGATGATGAATACGATGAGAAGCGCCAGAGCCCGGTTCATTACGCCTCCTAGCTATAAGGGGAACTCATGCGCCGGATGCCGAAACCTTCAACGCGCCTGCACCGAGTCCTCTACCATCTGGAAGTCCTCCGCCAGCAGTAGGGCCAGCCCATCCAGCATACCGAACAGGCTGTCCCGCGGCCCGCGCACGTCGGCCCGCGCCAGCACGGCCCCGGTCCGCCCGCCCACCAGCTCGGCTACGATGCGAAGCTCATCTCCGCTGGCGTGGAGGTCGCCCAAGACCAGCGCAGTGGCCTGCATACGACCGGCCAGCACGCCCAGCGACTCAGCGCTGAACGTCGTCGCCCCGGCGAAGCCACCGCCCTCCCAGACCTCGAGAACCGTGTGGTAAGGAACAACCTCCAGCGAGCCCAACTCCTCGAGGTTGATGGCAAGAAGCTGCGCCACACCCACCGGTAGGCCGTCGTCATTATCTCCGAACCCATGCGGCGTGAACGGCAGCACCGCCACCCGCGTCGTTCCACCCATCACCATCTCGTCGCCGGCGCCGCCCGGGCCGGCGGTCCGCCAAGGCCAGAACACGACGGCCAGAGCCGCCACGACCACCATCGCGCCCGCCGCCAGCCAGCTCCGGCGAACCGGCGACCGCTGGGTCGACCGACTGGGCGGGCGCGCCTCGACGGCCTCTTCGGCAGCCGCCGCCGGCCCCGCCTCCCCCTCGCCCCCCGAAGACTCAACTTCCTCGGGGGGCTGCGGTTCGCCACGGATCCGTTCCACCAGCTGGCGCGTATGCTCCAGCGGCTCGACCTCTAGTTCACGAGCCAGCAGATCGCGGTAGACATCGTACTGACGCAGCGCCGCCACCCGGTCGCCACGCAGGTAGAGCGACTCGATCAACAGATGCTGAGCCTCGTCGTCCAGCGTGTCCGAGTCGACCAGCCGGCGGCAGTGTTTCACCGCCCCATCCAGGTCGCCCGCCTCGCGCGCCTGAGACGCCAGCTCGAGGGCCGCCTTGCGGAACTTCCTCTGTAGGTCCGCACGCTGACGGTCTGCCCAGTGGTCGAAGTCCGGCTCGTTCACCGCAAGGTCAGCCACGAACGGGCCCTCGTACAGCGCTACCGCGCCCTCCGGATCGTCGGCCTCCAGCCGTCGCTCGAACTCCTCCACATCCAGCCAGACCTCGCGGCCGAAGTCCACCGCGTCCTCGACACTCTCCAGGGTAAGCTGGGGGCTGGTCTTCCGAAGTGTGTAGAGCAGTTGGTTCAGCGCCCGTCGCGCCCGCTTCTCGTCCCGGTCCGGCCACAGCACCCCGAGGATCTCGTCCCGCCGGTCCGGTCCCGGCTCCCGGGCCATGTAGACCAGCAACGCCAGCGACTTCGGCCAAGCCGCCTCGCCGCTCAGCGGCTCGCCGTCCACCGCCACCGATGTACGTCC
>JASFTI010000095.1:0-11135 GCA_050053635.1 Gemmatimonadales bacterium | reverse complement strand
AGGCCTGCTGGTCAACGTCGCGGCCTACCTCGATCGGATCGGCGTCGACACCAGCGCCTACTATCCCGAGGTCCTGCAGGCCTTCCGCCGGCCCGGCGGTCTTTACGCTTTTCCCAAGGACTTCAACCCCATCGTCGTCTACTGCAACCTCGATCTCTTCGATGAGGTAGGCATTCCGCTGCCGGAGCAGGACTGGACCTGGGCGGACTTTCTCTCCACAGCCCAGCGGCTGACCCGCGATGTGAACGGCGACGGGCATACCGACACGTACGGTACCCTAGTTCGGCGGGTCTTCTACCTCTGGCAACCCTGGGTCTGGGCGGCGGGCGGCGATGTGCTGAGTCCCGACGGGCGCCGCGCCAGCGGCTACCTGGACAGCCCGGCGACCGAGCGCGCCATCCGCTTCCTCACCGACCTCGTTACAGCGCATGAGGTCGTTCCCTCGGTCGACGTGCAGCGTCAGGCGACCGGGCTCGAACGCAACTATTTCTTGACCGGTCGCATCGGGATGGTGACCAGCGGTCACTGGTGGCTCCCCCAGATCCGCCGCTATATCGACGAGGGCAAGGTTCGCGTCGCCGTGCTGCCGCTACCGCGCTACGACGAGGGGAGCGAGCCGGTCACGGTGCTCTATGCCGCCGGCTGGGCGGTACCCCACAACACCCGACACAAGAAGCTCGCCGTCGAATTGGCGGCGCACCTCTCGTCGGCCGAGGCGCAGCGAATGCGCGCCGAGTATGGGCTGGCGATTCCATCGCTGCGAACTGTCCACGAGGATGTCGCTGCAAACGATCCTTACGGCCTAGAGGAGACTTTCGTTTACGCAGCACGTCACGGCCGCATGTCGTGGGGCTCGACCGTGGAAGAGTGGGCACAGGTGGAAGTTCAGATGCCCGACATCTTCGATCGCGTCATTTTCGCCGACGAGCCCCTCGATGAAGTCACAGCCGACATCGCCCGCCGGATAGACGGGATCTTGGCCGCCGACTCGCGGGACGCGACTCGGCGATGAAACGACTGCGCGCCCCATTCGTTCTGCTGGTGGTCGCACCCGCAGTCATCTTCGCACTCGGCGGCATCTACGTCGCGTATCGAAGCTGGGCGGCGCTGCGTCCTGAGCTGGACCGACACGCCGCCCTCCGAGCCGTCGAGCACATGCGGCTGCACCGCGACCGTCTCGGCGATCGACTCCGCGCATCGCCCGAACGACTGGCTGCCGAGGCCGCCGAGCTGCGCCTCGAGCGTTTCACGGTCTACGACGACCGGGATCGCGTGCTCGTGACCTTCCCAGACGCCTCGCCGACGCCGCTCACTTTCGGCACCGAGAGGAGCGAGGCGATGCTCTCGGCAGCTCGCCGCGGGAACGCTGTCGTCGACCTCATGCGTATCGACGACCGCTTCGTATGGCTGGCCTACGTTCCGGATGAGGCTTCGCTCACCGTCGCAGAGGTCGGGACGACGGCGACTGCGGCAGAATGGTTCGCGGGTGCCACCGCCTACGACATGGCGGTCTACCTCGGTACGACCCGAGCTCTCGCTTCAACAGAAGGATGGCCCGATCGGCTCGCGCCGACGCTGATCGACTCGCTGGCCGGGTTCGATCGACCTCTGAGCGTCGAGCTCGACGGTGAGCGCATCGCGGCGGCACCCTTCAAGGATTTCGACGAATGGGACGTCACCGGCGCCGTGCTCGTCCAGCGCATTGGCCCGGACCCGCGCCTGGCTTCGCCGCCGCTCATCGTCATGCTGGCGCTGGGGCTTGCCGCCGGCCTTGCGGTGTTCTTCGTCGCTCGAGTTACCGTCGACGGAGGCAGCCCCAGCGGTCCAGGTCGGGTTCGTCGCGGCTTCGCTCTCGCGCTCGTGCTGCCCGCACTCGCCGCCGCCTGGCTCGCCGCCGCCGATAGCCGGGTCTCGGCGCGGGGCGGCGACTCGCTGCTCGCACTGAGCGGTGGCCTGGTTTCCGCAGTCGACGAGCCCCACACGATGCCCATCGACAGGCTGGCGAGGCTGGCTGGCGCCGATGTGATTCGCCTGAGCGGCGATACGCTTGCCGCTGGCACCATCGATCTGCCCCTCGAATCGCTGACCGCACTGGAATCGGAATCCGGCCGACTCCGGATCGGCGGACGCCGGTTCGCCTACCGCACCATCGGTCGGGAAACCGGTGCGCAGCTCTTTCTGCTCACCGGCCCGCTCGAGGACTCGCGCAAGACAGTCCTCTTCTGGTTGGCAGGCCTCTACGGCCTAGTCGCCGTCGGCGCGCTGATCTACGCCAGCCTCGTACTGTCCGCCGGCAGCGCGCTGGAGTTGCGCGAGACGAAGGCGGCCTGGAGCTTCATCGCGCCCTCGCTCGTCCTGCTGCTCGTCTTCTCTGCGGCGCCGCTGCTCTTCGCCTTCTATTTGAGCTTTCACGGCTGGAACCTGCTCGAGCCGGCGAAACCGTTCGTGGGGCTGCAGCACTATGTCGAGCTGGCTAGCGATGGGCTCTTCTGGAATGCGGCGAAGAACACCGCGGTCTATGCGCTCTACGTACCGCTCACTATGGCCTGCGCGCTGGGCGTGGCGATTCTACTGAACCGCAGGATCAGGGGCGTCGCGCTACTGAGGGCGATCTTCTTCCTTCCATACATCACCAGCTTCGTGGCGATCTCCATCGTCTGGCAGTGGATGTACGATCCCAACTTCGGGATCTTCAACTGGATTCTCGGTCTGGTAGGACTGGGGCCGTTCCAATGGCTCAATAGTCCGAGCACGGCGCTGTTTGCACTCATCATCATGGCCGTTTGGATCCACATCGGCTTTCAGATGGTGATTTTCCTCGCCGGCTTGCAGGCGATACCCAATGAACTATACGAGGCGGCGATGATCGACGGCGCCGGGCCGTTGCGACGCTTCTGGAAGATCACGCTGCCGATGCTCAAGCCCACCACGTTCTTCGTGCTGGTCACATCGATCATTGGGTCATTCCAGGTCTTTACCTTCGTCTATGTGATGACGGAAGGCGGGCCATTGCACGCAACCGATGTGATAGTCTACCACATCTATCAAAACGCGTGGCAGTTCCTCCGTATGGGCTACGCCTCGGCCATGAGCTGGGCGCTGTTCCTTGTGATCTTGGCAGTCACGCTGCTCCAGTTCAGGCTGCTGGGCCGGAGGATGACGCCGAGCTTATGAACACACGCGCCGGGAACACCTTCGTCTACGTTCTTGCCGCAGCCCTCGGCATTACCATGCTTGTCCCGTTCATCTGGATGCTTTCCACTTCACTGATGGACGAGTTCGAGGTGTTTCAGTTTCCGCCCCGTCTGTGGCCCGCCGACCCGGTGTGGGGCAATTACCCGAACGCACTCACCGCCGCCCCCTTCGCACGCTTCTTCTTGAACTCGGCCATCATGTCGGCGTTCATCGTGGCCGGGCACCTATCCACCGCAGCCACCGCCGGCTATGCGTTCGCTCGCCTGCGTTTCCCCGGCCGTGACAAGGTTTTCATCCTCTTCCTCGCCAACCTGATGGTGCCGGTGATCGTGCTCTTGATTCCGCGCTTCCTGCTGGTGAACGCGGTGGGCTGGGTGGACACCTACATGGGGCTGATCATCACCGAGCTGGTAGGCGTCTGGGGAATCTTCCTGATGCGACAGTACTTCCTCTCGATCCCCCGCGAGCTGGAGGACGCCGCCCGCATCGACGGGGCCGGCGAGTGGCAGGTGTTCTGGAAGGTGGCGCTGCCCCTATCGAAGCCGGCCCTGGCGACCGTTGTTCTCTTCTCCTTCGTCGAAACCTGGAAGAGTTTTCTCTGGCCGCTCATCGTGACCCGCTCGATGGCCATGCGACCGGTCGAGGTGGGGATCGCCGCATTCCACGGCCTATACATAAGCAACTGGCCCTACCAGATGGCCGCCGCGGTGGTCGCGGTCGTACCCATCCTCCTGCTCTTCCTATTCACTCAGCGCTATTTCGTGCGCGGCATCCAGCTAGCCGGGCTGAAGTACTGACAAGATCAGAAGAGCTGGCACCCGCCACTTAACGTTCACTCCGCTTCCGGCGCCTAATACATATGGAGCCAGGGTGCCGGACTCGTACGCGAGTTGACCGGCCCCACCGTTCAATCGCCGGTGGTCTGTCCACCCTTCCGTACCCTGTCACGAGGAGGGAGCCGTGAAGTCCAAGCTCTGGTTGTCCACTCTGCTGCTCGCCATTTTGGCCGCGCCGGCACAGGCTCAGAGTCCCTGGAAGCTGGGAATCGGCATCAGCCTCAATCGGTTGTTCGCCGATCTCGATGAGGAGGCCGCCTTCGCCATACCCATCAATAACATCTTCTTCCCGGTGGCCTTCGGCGAGCACTTGCTGCTGGAACCCGAGGTCGGGATGACCCGGGGCAAGCAGACACTCGAGGTCCTGGACGTGAAGCAGGAGCTCAAGGCCACGATATGGCGCCTCGGAATCGGGATTTTCTACCGATTCCCGGCAACCGATGACCTGCGGGTCTACCTCGGGCCTCGGTTCAAGTGGATCCGAACCACGGCCTCCGAGGACGATGGAGCCCAGAGGACCGAGTTCGCCGAGACCGACATATCCATCGGTGCCACGGCGGGCGGCGAGTACTTCTTCTCCTCACATTTCAGCCTGGGCGGAGAAGCCCAGTTCAACTACATCGACCTCGGTGAGCCGGACGTCGAGGTCGGTGACGTGGTCGATCTCAGACGCAAGATCTTCACCACCGACACGCTGGTGATCATTCGCTGGTACTTCTAACGACGGAGCCGTGCCACGTAGCCGCCGAGCTCGTCCCGAAAGACAACCTCGCAGCCGAAGCCGGCAGCGGCCGCGCGTAAAGTCAGAGTCTCCGAATCGGCGTACAGCTCGCGGAAAGGCGGACCCCGCTGCCCTTTGTACTCGAGCGTGATCCACGCTTCACCGTGGAGCGTCTCGTCGCTCGCCATGGCCACCTCGACCGCTGCATCCTCCGGTTCGCCCACCACGCGCGCCGGCCCCGAGTCGAGAACGATCTGGCCGTCCGGCCTGAGTAGTGGCGGCACCTCGCCTAGAAAACGATCGAGCCCCTCCAGCGTACCCAAAATCCCGATCCCGTTCATCATCATCAGGATCGTATCGAACGGCTCGTCCTCGAACTCCCACACATCGGCCAGCCGTGCATCACGAACTCCTGCGGACCGCATGATCTCCACCGCCTCCGGCAGCACGTCGATGGCACAGACCTCGAATCCCCGGTCCTGCAGGTAGAGCGCGTGAACCCCCGTGCCGGCCCCCACATCCAGAATTCGGCCACGACAGAGACGCAGCGCCGCACGCTCGAACGGGAAAAACTCTTCCGGCGCCCGGAAGAAGACGGCCACCGGCAACTCCTCGTGCTCGCCCATGCTGTTGTGCACGATGATCGATGCGCTTCTGTCGCCGCCGAAGAAGTCGCTCAGCGCTCGGGCGTGAGGCTCTCTGGGGTCGGTGTAGGTCACGGGCGGATGTTGCAGGATCGCCGAGGGCACGGCAAGCGCCTCGCCATTGACAGGAGCCGCTGGCCCGATTATAGTTGCTAGTGACAACTAGACGCCCGGCCACGAGAGACGCCATGACTGGAGCCAAAGCCGCCCCCACAGATCCCGCCCTCGACCGCGACGCCGCCAAATTCTACGACGCGCTGGCCGACCTGATCCGCGTCTATCAGTTCAGGGACCGGGACCGGATCTGCTGCCAGGACATCTCGGTGACCCAGTACTACGCCCTCGAGAGCCTGGCCCGGCATGGGCCGCTCACGCTCAACCAGCTGGCCAGCCAGCTCTACCTGGACAAGAGCACGGTGAGCCGCGTCGTCAACGCCATCGAGCGCAAGAAGCTGCTCCGCCGGCAACCCCACGAGGAGGACCGCCGCGCCGTCCAGCTGGCCCTCACCGAGGCCGGTCGCCGGCTCTACGACGGCATCCGGGACGATATCGAGGAGCGCGAGAAACGGCTGATCGCCGAGTTCGACCCCGACATGCGGGCCGCGATGATCGCGCTGATCGGGCGATTGGCCGAAGCGGCCAAGGGGCGGGTGAGCACCAGCGGCGGTAGTTGCTGTAGTCTCGACTGAATGACCGAGCGCCTCATGGCCACGAGGCGTTGAGATTTGCACTATTAGTTGTCAGCAGCAACTATGCGGCCGCTCAGGTTCGCACTGTTTTACTCGCGGAATTGGTGCCGCTCTCAGGTGGTCTTCAGTGGAGGAAATAGAGATGGAAACAAGAATCGAACTCGCTCAACCCTCCCATCTGCCGGAGATCCTGGCATTACTGGACGAATGTGACCTGCCGGAAGAGGGACTCGCCTGTCGCCCGGGGACTCTCATACTGGCGGCCAGAGCTGGCGAAAGCCTAGTCGGCTGCGCGGCGTTGGAGGTGTACGGCGAGCACGCACTGCTGCGATCGGTGGCGGTGACCGCGGAGCACAGAGGTGAAGGGCTCGGCGACCTAATCGTCGAGGCAGCGCTGGAACTCGCCTGCTGGCTCCGGGTCGTCGAGGTCTACCTGCTGACAGATACTGCCGAGGGTTTCTTCGCGCAGCACAGCTTCATGCCCGTCGATCGGTCGCGGGTTCCCAGGGCGGTGGCCGGGTCACCGGGCTTCACGACGTGCCGCTGCGTCGATGCGACGTGCATGGCAAGAAGACTGGGGACGCGTCGAGAGCGCCATAGCCCCGCCGCCCTGGCTCTCTCGTTGCACGACCTGGCGCCGACCGACCGGCTCGAGTCGGCACGGTATGCCTGCGAATGAATCACAGGAGGAGCGACGATGCGAACCAGCGAGCGGCAGAAGCTTTTCAACGCCTTCTACAAATCGGCGCGCCACAACGACGTCCTCGACGAGCGTACCAACCTCATGCTCCACCTGGCGTCTGCCATGGCGGTGGGGGGGTTGGCGGTCTCCGGCGGCAGGGTGGGCGCTCAGTTCCGCGATGCACGGCTGGGGGCCCCGAGAAGCCTAAAACGAAGATGGGGCTTTCATCCTAGTGCTGGATGAACGACCCACGACGAGAACCTCCACGCTGGTCATGTCCGGCTGGGCGCGGTCGTGGCTCCCCGTCAGGGCCCACCCTTCCGGTAGAGAGCGTTCACGGTGACGCGGCGCCCCGAATCGGTAGGGGTTTCCACCGTCTCGCTGTGCACGACGGGCGCCAGGCCGTGGCGGGCAATTTCCGCATCCAGCTCGTCGGCGTCGAGCAGGTAGAGCGGGCCTGCTTCGAAACCCTCGTAGCCGTACCGCGTGCCGCTGACGCGACGCAGAGCCTCACCGTGCGGCTCGAAGCCCGGCGTGAAATTCGCCACCAGCAGCAGACCGTCCGGGATCAGCACCCGGGCAGTCTCGCTGAGCGCCAGCTCCCAAATCTCGTCGCTGACCGCGTTATGGTAGACCCCGAGCGCGACGACCAGGTGGAAGGACCCTGAAGCGAACTCGCCGAGATCTTCCATTCGACCGACCCGCACCCGTCGCTCCGCCTCGCCGGCACCGAGCACGGTCGCGACCCGTTCCCGCGTCTTCCTCACCATCGATGACGACGAATCGATCGCCTGCACGTCAAAGCCACGCTCGGCCAACACCACCGTGTTGCGGCCACCCGCACAGCCCAAGTCGAGGACCCGCGTCGCGCCGGGCTCCTCGAACCGGTCGAGCAATTCCAGTAGCCGCCGGTCCGGTTCACGGTCGGCGAATTCTTCGACCCGGTCCGGGTCCTCCCAAAACGAGTGAGCGTCGACCGCCACGCTACCGTTCCACTACGTCGGCCGACGGCGAAATGACGTACGTCAGTCCCTCCCAGTGCGAGACTAGGTAGCTGCTCTTGTTGTCTGCATTAATAACATCCACGACGCCCACAGGCAGCGCGCCCGGCCGGTGGGTCAGCCGGCCCACTAGAAACGGGACAGGTGGAGGGCGGCCCTGAGGCCGCCCGCTCGCTTGGGTGTTCGGTGTCGTGTGACGGTAACCCTTAGCATCCCACCTGCCCGCTGTACAGCCAACTACGTGGCGATGCGGCGCCAGGTTTCGTAGAGCTGGCTCGCTGCGGTACATCTCGCGGTAGCGGGTCGGGCTTGGCGATGGGCCTTCGCTTCGCCTCACGCGGCTCGATTGCGAGGGCAGCGGCTTCACCGCCGCCGACCGAGATTCTTTCGGTTGCTCGGTGACGGCAGTATAATGCGCATTCAGTCTTGCTGTTCCGATCACTCAAACACACAACTCATTGCAACCGGGGAGCTTACTATGCCTTCTCGGATCGCCGCACTCGCCGTCGTCCTCTCCCTGCTCGCCTGCCAGGCGCCGCCACCCGACCGCGAGACACTTCACAGCCAGGCGCCGGAACGCCCGTACAGCGGCGTCGTCCGCGCCGGCGACACCTACTATTTCGCCGGCAAGGTCGGCGTCACGGAAGAGACGCTGGCGATGACCGAGGGCCGGACGGCCGCCGAGCTGCGGAACATTATGGAGGCATTCGGCGAGCTGTTCGCCGAGCTGCAGCTCGACTTCAGCGACGTCGTCAAAGGCGACGTCTTTCTGGCCGACGTGAACGACTACGGCGTGTTGAACGAGGTCTACGGCGAGTACTTCGGGACTGAACCGCCGGCGCGAACGACGGTGGCCGTGGCGGCGTTGCCCGGTGGCGCCAATGTGGAGATCGCGTTCGTCGCCGTGCGCACGGCACGCGATTAGAAGAGTGCCATGAGGGTCTGGCAGTTTTTCTGGGACCTGGTGCTACTGGGGATCATCGTGCTCATCGCGACGCGGGTGACGGTAGCGATGGACCGCGACCGCCGCTTCTCACCCGCGGTGCGCTGGGCGATCGTCATCGGCCTCATCCTCGCCGGCGCGCTCTTCCTCTCTATGTCTCGCTGGGCCGGGCCGTTGGCCGATTAATCGCGCCCATAGCGACCAAGGCACGAATCAAACTAAGAGGGTACCCGGAATGCGTTCTGTAACGGTTCTTCTGGCGCTCGTGGTCATCGTCGCCGGATCCGCCCGCGGACAGGAGCTGCCCGGCCCGCTTGCCGACCGGGTTGACGCCATCTTCGCCGAATGGGACGACCCCGGCTCACCCGGCTGTGCCCTCGGCGTCATCGAGGAGGGCGAGTTTCTCTACCGGCGCGGTTACGGCATGGCGAGCCTCGAGCTCGGCGTCCCGATCTCCTCGAGCACCGTGTTCTACATTGGGTCGACCTCGAAGCAGTTCGTGGCGGCCAGCATTCTGCTCGCGGAAGAGGCTGGCTATCTGTCGGTGGACGACGATATCCGGAAGTACGTACCGGAGATCCCGGACTACGGAAAGACAATCACGATCCGACACCTGCTTCATCACACCAGCGGGCTGCGTGACTATCTGGGGCTCTGGGGTCTGGCGGGTGAGGAGATCGCCGACATCCACGAGGCCGACGAAGCGCTGGAGATGATCGCGCGCCAGAAGGCGCTCAACTTCGAGCCGGGTGCCGAGTACCTGTACAGCAACTCCGGCTATTTCATGCTCTCGGTGATCATCGAGCGAGCGACCGGCAAATCGCTGCGCGAGTTCGCCCACGAGAGCATCTTCGAGCCGCTGGGCATGGAGAACACCCACTTCCATGACGATCACACCCACATCATCGAGGGCCGGGCGATCGGACACCTGAAACGAGACGACGGTTCGATCGCGCTCAACATGAGCAACTTCGCCCAGGTGGGATCGGGGGGTCTCTACACCTCGGTGGACGACCTGCTGCTGTGGGACCGCAACTACTACGACAACGAGCTGGGCGAGGGCGGACTCATCGACCGCATGCTGGTCCGCGGGGTCCTCAACAACGGCGACACGCTGGGCTACGCCGCGGCTCTGCAGATCGGCACCTACAAGGGATTGAGAACCGTGGCACACGGCGGTGCGCTCGGCGGCTACCGCGCCGAGCTCCTCCGCTTCCCCGATCAGCGCTTCAGCGTCACCTGTCTGTGCAACCTCGCCCCCATGAACCCCAGCGGCCTGGCCAGGCAAGTCGCCGACATCTACCTGGCCGACGAGTTCGAGGTCGAGCCGGAAACGCCGGTCGCCGAAGAGCCTGCCGAGCCTGAGGCGGAGGTCGAGTTCATCGAGCTCACCGAGAGCCAGCTCCAGGGGCTGACCGGCGCATACCGCGACCGCTCCGACGGCGATATCGTCGAGCTCTCGGTCGAGGGAGACCAGCTGAAGGTCCAGGCACCAGGTGCCGTGTTCCACATGTCACCGCTGAGCGAAACCCATTTCCTGGTAGTGGATGCACCGGTGAAGATCGAAGTCCGGTTCGAGCGCCAGGGTCCCGGCAGACGCAGTCTAATGCACGTGGATGTGGAGGGTGAGGGCCCATCGATCTTCGACCCGATCGAGCTATTCAAGCCCGCCAGCTCCCAACTGGCCGAGTACGCTGGGGCGTACTACAGCGAGGAGCTGGAGGCAGAGTGGGAGTTGGTGGTTGAGGACGACGCGCTTTATCTGGCGGATGGGCCCGATGAACCGCTCGCTCCCACGGTAAAGGATGAGTTCACCATCGACTCGGTGACGATCACCTTCCTACGTGATGAGGCCGGCCGGGTCACCGGGATGACCCTCGATGCAGGTCGCGTCAGGGGGATCCGCTTCCTTCAGAGGTAGAAAGGCCTACCCCCTTGCACAGACACGGTATACCAGTATAGTAGTGTCGGTCAGTATAGTGCGCAGGTGGGCGAGTGCCGGCCGCACGCGGCCTCGAGGTCTTCTACTGAGATCAGGTGCCGCCAGATATGCGCTTTGGGCAGTGGATTAGGCGGGAGCGGAAGCGCCAGGGGCTGACGCAACGGGAGCTAGGCCAGAAGATCGGCGCAACCGACGGATACATATCCCACCTCGAGAAGGAACTGAAGGTACCTTCCCCCCAGCTGGCGCTGGACCTGGCGCAGGCCTTGGGCTTCCCACCCCAGAAGCAGCGCGAGTTCCTCGAAGCGGTAGACGCGGTCAGGCTGGAGCGTTCGCGGCGCCGCATAAGAACGCGCGGGGCGGCCGTCCGTGACTCCCTGGAAGCCCCGCCCGAGCCCCAGGAGAGGGCACAGATCGACGCCCAGCAGATCGAGCAGGCCCTCGAGTCCGACCCGGAGCTAGCCACCGCCTTCCGCAACCTC